>JANODW010000082.1:0-4530 GCA_031412875.1 Pirellula sp.
ATCGCCCCTGCACGCTTTGCGAGTGGCGCCGATTCTTTTAGTTGGCTTCGGAGATCTTCGAGGCAAGTCGATTTTGTCTGCCACGCCTTGCTGGCGTCCTTCCAATGGATCGCTTTGCCATGGAGCGAAGCCAGGCCATCAACATCTTCCTTGACCCAACCGTTTGGAGGCAAAGGCCAGAGGTAGTTGGTCGCACCCACGGTGATGACCGGCGTCTTTATCGGCGCATGGAGCAAAAGATAAACGAAGCACGAAAGCATCGCTAAAGAGACTACTAAATAAACAATTAGCGTTCGACGCAATTTGCGGAGCGGAGCGTCTATCTTTCCGGACGCATCTGCATCCTCTGTCTGCCATCGATGGCGAACCGGCTCAACGACGCGTTCGGCCCTACCTTTCCAGCTCTGCTGATTCTCCCCAACTTTTCGCATTTTGGTTTTACTGCTATTCTGTCAAAGCCGGGACGAGTTTGGATCCAATGGCCCGGTCTGCATTCAACCCGACCGGCGAGTCAAAGACGGTCCAAATCTGGCTTTGCGAGCGGAGCTGTCCTATCAATCGCAACTCAGCCGCCCGCTTTCGTTCGGCAAGTATGGCGTTTCGTATTTGATCGACGACCGACGTAATGGGTTGGTACCCCTCCGGTTGCCGCTCCAAAAGCCGCACTAGATGCACACCATCATTCGACTCAATTGTATTCGAAATCTGTCCTGGTTGAAGTTGCTTAAGAACCGATCTCTCGCTTTCTAATTTTATGCTGTCAAGCTCTGTCCAACCATGGGCCTGTGTTGCGATCTTGTCTCGAGAGAATTCAGCCGGTGGCTCGACATCCAAGCGCAAGGAACGGTTGCGGAGATACGCAGCAATCGCGACGGCGACCTCTTGGCTCGAACAGTCCTCCTTCTTGACCGTCAGTCGTTCCCATCGGACACGTGAAGGTATGCGAAAGTTCTCCCTGTTGATCTCATAGTAAGCCAGTAGCTCTTGCGACGAAATTTGGCTGTCGATCTGGAGCCTGCGTTCGAACCAAGATTGAATCTCCTCCGGACTTTGCGTCGTAGGCGATATGCCGGTCGTGGCTAAGCGAACTTCATTCTTGGATTGCTGCCCAATCAGCATCCAATCGATCAATCGCGTCACTTCTACCATCATTTGCTTGCGACGAACGGCTGGGTCGTTTGGGTTGAGCCCCAATGTGTTTCGTATTCTCGCCTCAACTAAAGGCAACGCTTGACTCTCAAAAATTGGCTCTCCATTCACCTTGGCGAGAACCATGTCACCCGGCAATGATGCACTCGCGTCGTCGAATCGAACCAATTGAATACCGTCGAACAAATCGCTGGAAGAATTTGGTACAGAGGCGGTCACGCCGGGGTTCGTCTCGGACGGACCTTCGCGTGGAACATCTTCTTCCGTGAGGGGTTTCGTTCCACAACACGCCAAAGCCATCCGTGCCATCCGGCGAATCCTTTCCGAAGGCTCCTTCTCGCAGGTAGTAAGTTCTTGCAAACGTTTTCGAACCTTAGCGCTGCAGCATGAGGGAGAACTGCAGTACTTGCAACCACACTCAGGTTTGCACTGCAACGCTTTGACGGCCTCGTACCGAACCGATTCCGTGCAATCGCTCAGCCCTTCGAGCAGGGCATCCTCAACCTTGGGATAACAACCGCCGCAGCCAAGTGTGGCAAGGTATCGAATGGCCATGATCTTCTGAGGTGCGGCATCTTCCTCCTGCTTGATCTCGGCCGCTGCCTGGACCGCTGGCGGTGCTCCTTCTTCTAGATTTGCTGGATCCGTGATCGGCAATACGGGAGGCTGGGGTTGCAGTCCTGGGAAGCGCCCCGTGAGATCAAGTCCACCCAATAATCGACTTCCAAGCCGTTGAAGAATCCCTCCCGCACCCTTTGCAATACTGGGAAGCCCTAAAAACTCCGGCAAGCTACATTGGCCTGATGCGGGCGCAGGTGCAATGGCAACGATGGTTGTATTGTTGCCAACCGGTGCGCTCGTCGGCGGGGTTGCCTTGGGCGTTTTCGGCGCCGATGCACACCCAAGGCAGACGCTTACGACCCAAGCCGATCCGGCAAACAAAACCCACGATTGCTTTTTTTGTTCTCTTAAACAACCTTGCACTATCGATACTCAATTCAACGTTCGCAGGATTCCCATCTTAACAAGCAATTCGGCATTCTCGTCACAGTCCTGCTAACTGTATCGTCCCCTTTTATCGAACGACTTTAAAGTAGATATCGGTCACCATCAATTGAACGATGCTTCTGCATCCAAAAAAGACGGACGCAAAGCGTTGCTAGCATTAACATGTGCCTACAGAGGGCGCGTGCCGGAGTTTACTTTGCCTTTATTCGCAGCCGCGTTGGAGGTGCTTCCGGACCGCCAACTTCGATGCTTTGCTCACCCCGACGCGGACGATTTTTCATGACTCCAATCGCAATCACTTTATACTTTCCAGGAGAAATCCCAGGTATTCGAAACCCACCGCGCTGGTCCGACTTGGCCGTTTGAACGACTGCACCTTTTTCGTCTTCGATTGTTACCTTGGCATTGGGAAGGGGGTCGTCGGAATAAGTCACGGTTCCAGTCACATCGTGTGTGGACTTTTTTCGCTCTGATTGCCAGTCTTGCTCCGACAGAATCGTAAGAACTGTTTTTGATTCCTCACTATTGTTCCCGACGCGATCGGTTGCACGCACAAAAAGTGTGGCACGGCCAGGCTTCCATGGCGCGGTTGGCAATGATAACGTCCAGGAACCATCCGATTCACGGACACACGCTTGTGAGGCTGCGGCAGATTCCGCGAACTTGGCTGCCCCTTGGAAATCGACTTTGATCTCGACGTTGGAAATGCCGCTGAGCCTTGCGTCATCCACACCAACACGAACCAATAGATCACTTCCCTGAGGGATAGTTGTACCCGGTGTGACTTCTACCCCGGTGATCTTGGGAGGGTCTGAGTCCGAAACAATCTCGATGGGTTTACTCCAAACCATTTCGCCCCCTGCAAACAACCTTGCGAGCAAATTGACTCGTTGGTTTTTGAGCGAGGGCGTCGGCAAAGCGAATGCGATATCATCTACTCTCGCGGTCATCGATATGCGTCCTGCGGCAATCGTATTCCATTGCACATTGACTTGTCGCTCGGCTGCGAATTTGACGGTCGTTTCATTCGCAAACTCTCGGTCGCGATCCAAGTCCCAACCGACTTCAACATAATCGCGCTTCGTTTCAAAAGCGCCAGGTACCGCGTCAATTTTGAGCCGAACCGTTTGATTCTGGTCGTTCGGTCCGAGCAATACTCCTTCGGTTGGTTCAACGAATTGAATCGTTTGAAAGTCCCATGCCAACGGGATATCCGCGTTCGTTCTCCAGCAGGGAACCTTGATGACAAAGGCCCGAGGAAAACCATCGACATCGATTTCAAAGGTTAACTCGCGTGCAGCAAGGTTTGGAACTTGGCAGTAGAGCTTCAGGGTCTCACCAGCACGCAGCGTACCTTCGGTTTTCATTTCCGTTCCGCGAGGGAGCGGTTCTACAATCCGGCCAACGATTTCAATCCCTTGGGCAGGCATGAATTCGGGCTGCTTGGCTTTCAACCAGATCTCGGCACGTTCCGCGGTTGCATCAAATCGAACCGTTGGCTCAATGTAGCTGCGAGGATGGCGAACGCGGGTTGCAACTCGACGCCAAACCTTTTGGCCAGTCGCTTTTTCCGTGAATACAAGAACCAGTCCATGGTCCACCGAAGCTGCGGGCGGGATGCTTTCGCTAGAAGCCGGCCCTGGCGAAATCGCTTCACTGCGAATCGATGGTGGAAACTCCAACCAGACCGTTTCTTGCTTGCTGTCCAAAGCGACTTCCGAAAGGAAAGACAGCCGTTTGGTGGGACCAAGGAGATCTTCAATCTCCTTGGAGGCTGCAGGCATCAAAAACCCTTCCGGAAGAGTCACCCCGCGTTGCGACAAAAGCGAAACCAGCTCCACCGATAAAACGCGTGCCTTCCCGCTATCATTACGCAACCCAAGACGATAGTCGGTGGGTCGATTCGGCCACAAAAACAGATCCAGTCCTTCATGGGTGGAGGACCAACTATTGGCGATCCCATCGACTACCAGCCGCAGCTTTTCTGCATCCGGCAACTGGACCATCACTTCATGTCGAACATAAAACCCATCGCCCACCAATTTCCAAATCAATTTCGATTGTGAAGATCCCGGTCCAACCCGACGAATCTTGAAAGGAATGGTCACAGATTGACCAGACGCAAGCCCCATCGTGGGAGCCGCAAAGCTAGGATCCGGATGGATTGGATAAACTATCTCACCTCGGAGCCCCTCCACACGCTGCTTAGCTTCATCGATTGCCTTTCGCGCCTCGGGCTGATCGCCATTCGCAGTGAAGGCCAACATGAGTTGCTGTTCCGCTTGACGCCGCGATTCTTCAAGCTTTTTAGGTAGCGATGACACATGGTGGAGAAGAACGCCTGTTGGACCCTGTATTTCTAATGCATTCGCA
>JANODW010000083.1:0-2836 GCA_031412875.1 Pirellula sp.
ATTTCCAAAAAAGAAAGGAAATCAGCTGCGAAATTCCTGAAAGCTTCAGAAAAGGATGCCCTTAAAACGGTCGGCAAACTGAGTGAAGCACAATTAAAATTCAAACCATCGGCGCGCGTGCAAGACTCTACAAAGCCTTAATGGAAGAAGACAAAGCAGCCCAAGAGGAAAAGAGTGTGCGTGAACTGATGAGCGAACTGGCTGCCGACAATCGCTCGTTGGAATGGGTCAGTGGGTATGACATCATGCAGCAAACCATTTCTTGGGTGAACGAGCTCAAGGCTGGAAAAATTGCCGATTTTGAATCGTCCGCTGCGGATTTTCTAGAAAAAGTGAAGGCAGGAAGCCAAGCAGATATCCTCTACAATATCGCATGCGCCTATGCAGTCATGTCGTTCCAAGTCCCTGAAAAAAAGGAAGAGTATGGAGCAAAGGCCGTATCCCTGCTGAACCGATTGGCGGCCACCGACTACTTTAAAAGCAAGCCGCGTTTGGACAACTTGATGGGCGATACCGATCTCGATACGATTCGGAATCGCCAAGACTTTGCGAGCTTTTTAGAAAGAATAAAGCCGTAGCGATCCGTAGGGGAACGTGGTGCGTGTCGGAAACCGCGTTCACTCCAATAGAGATTGACCAGCGAGGTCCTCAGTCCTCATGATCGCTAGGCAGGTGGAAGATCGATGCTCCAAAGGTTCTTTCCTGCAGCGTTGTAGTGCGTGACCGTCATCGCACGCGATTGCGAGTCGATTTTGACCATTCCAAAAAACTGGAATCCATCCGACGGGGGCCTGTTGCCTTTCATTCCATCCGGGATCCCCTTGAATTTCAATTGCGGTCCAAAAGTGTTATCGAATTCGCCGGGGCCAAAAGTACCTGCATGAAGCGGTCCGCTTACGAACTCCCAAAACGGTTCGAAATCTTTGAAGATCGCCTTTTCGGGATCGTAAAAATGCGACGCAGCATAATGCACATCGGCGGTCAGCCAAACGGTATTCTTGATGGCGTTGGTTTTGATGAATCGCAGCAGATCGGCAATTTCCAACTCGCGGCCAAGCGGTGGACCATTTCCGTTGGCGCCATTCTCAAAGTCCTCTTTCCCGTCCCGTATCATCAGGCCGATCGGCATGTCGCTGCAAATGACTTTCCAGGTGGCTTGGCTCGATTGAAGTTTCGATTTCAACCAACGCAATTGCTGCTTACCCATGTACGCGCTTGGATCGTCCATGGTCTCTTGTCGATTCGGAGAGTTTGGTCCCCGATACGAGCGTAGGTCAATGAAGAATACTTCGAGCAATGGACCGTAGGGAATCGTGCGATAGATGCGAGACAGACCGTCGTTGGATGCTTGAAGCGGAGCGTAGTCTAAAAACGCCTGTTTGGCCCGGGCCGCAAGGAGCGATACACTCTTGATCTGGTACCGATCATCCCGAAGCTGTTCGCCGGGATACCAATTGTTTAGAACTTCATGATCGTCCCATTGCACGAAGGTAGGGACTTCGGAATACAATCGCCGCACATTGGCGTCCGTCAAATTGTAACGATAATTCGCACGGAATTCGTCCAACGATTCCGCCACCTTGGACGTACCTTCGGTTGTGATGTTTTTCCAAATAGATCCATCATCCAACTTCAATTCGCGAGAAAAAGGATTGTCGGCGTAAATAAGGTCGCCCGAGTTGACAAAAAAATCGGGCTTGAGACTTCGGATGGTTTCAAACGTTCGCATTCCCCCGCGAGCCAGATCGATACCATAGCCTTGTCCAGCGGTATCGCCTGACCAAGCGAATTGTATATCGCGAGGTTCCGTCGAGGGGGTCGAAAACCGACCCGTTACCGGAGCGCTCATTCTCGACATGTCGTTGAGATCTTGAAAGGTCACGCGGTAGAACGATGACTCACCCGGCTTCAAACCAGACAGACGCATTTTTGCGGTAAAGTCGGTATGCTCAAAAGTATCGGGCCCGACAATTCTTCGCGCATTCTTAAAGTCCTCGCGGCTCGATAACTCCACGATCATTCGCGCGGCCCGATCGGTACGGCTCCAAATCATGGCTGCGGTGTGAGTGACGTCGCCAGACGCAACGCCACTGGTGATATTGGGCCGCAATCGATCTTGAGTGACCTCGTCGCTAAATGCGGAAGCGGTTCGGGTTGCAGCATACGCCCCGGCGCTGAGTTGGGCCAACAAAGTATTGAAACGGCGACGAGCGATCGGCTTGGACATCGTAGTTCTCCCTATATGGCGAGCGGCAGGATCTGTACTACCGTAGGATGGGACCATTGTCCCGTCCGTTGGTTCGTTCGGGACAATGGTCCCAACCTACGGCTGGTAAGTTTCAGCCTACCGCTCGCGTAAAAGCAATAAATCGGTATCCACCCATCATAGCGGAACGGCACCAGCCATCCCGGCTTCCATCTCAACATTCGAAATTGCACGAGTAAGGCTTGGCAGAGTAAATGGAACATCCATGAGGCGTCCAACATCTTGGGCGAGGACCGGACGGCTATCCAGCCCCGGGTGGATATTCTCAAACTCACCAGATTATGCAGACGAAATTAACTTGGCAGAACAAGCCTCTCGGGCCGTGTGCAGAACTTTGTTACCGCGAAACAGTGGTGGTAAAAGCCCTCAATCGGGAATTCAAATTCCTAAATAAGAAAATTGGATTCTTTCCATCGAATTGCGTTCGAGAGGTTTACGGCAATCCTAGAAATCCTCGCCAAGTCACAATGAGATGGAAAAGTCCAATATTGTACGACTTCTGTTGGATAATTTACAGTCATGCGTTAGCAACATACATTCAAACAAACCTAAAGGTCGGTGATATCGTTG
>JANODW010000084.1:0-2532 GCA_031412875.1 Pirellula sp.
TGCCTTGGGGCTCGTTTTCTTGTCGGCGCTGTCCGGTTGCCAACGACTGATCATCCAGTCTGCAAAAAATATGGATCCAACCTGTTTTGATGCGCCGCGGGAGTTAGAAAAGGCAACGCTCCCTGCCTACCGCATCGAACCGCCCGATATTCTATCTATCGATGTGGTCCAACAGGTCTCCGAAAGTGACTATTTGCTCCACGCGGGCGACACGTTGATGCTCAACGTCACGGGCACATTCCCAGAAGAACCGATTGCCGGTATCTATCCGGTCGAAGCGGGCGGAGTGATTGCATTGGGCTTCGGTTACGGCACGGTGGAGATTGCCGGGATGACGGTCAAGCAAGCGTGCAAGGCCATGGAAACGCATCTCAAAACACTCTTGCGAAAACCACTTGTAAGCGCCTCCCTCCGCAATGTCTGCGGTGTGCAACGCATTTCCGGGGAGCATTTGGTAGGCCCGGATGGAATGGTCACACTTGGTCGGTACGGAACCGTTTCCGTCGTTGGGCAAAGCCTGTCGGAAGCACAGTCGACTATCGCAGACTTCCTGTCGCCTCACTTCACTTCGCCCGAAGTTTCGATTTCCGTCTATTCCTACAATAGCAAGGTTTACTATGTGGTCACTCAAGGGGGCGGTCAAGGCGACGGGCTAGCCAGGCTTGCGTACACCGGCAATGAAACGGTGATCGATGCCATCAGTCAAATCAATGGGCTTAGCCAAGTCTCCTCGACGCGTATTTGGATCGCACGTCCCGGTAAAGATACCAGCGGCGAAAATCAGATACTCCCTGTGGATTGGGTCGGCATCACGCAGCGCGGAGAAGTAAAAACGAATTATCAGATTTTCCCAGGCGACAGGATCTTTATCGCTCACGATCGCATGGTCGCATTCGATGGAGCACTTGGGAAGTTTACGGCTCCGTTCGAGCGAATTTTCGGTTTCACTCTCCTTGGAACCACCACCGCATCCAGGCTCTCAGGCAAAGTGCTTCAGAACCCCAATAGCCTACGTCGCTTTTAATCGTTAAGAATCGTCGCACCGTGCCAGCATCCCAACAAGTTGTCGAACGAAGTTTCATTACGCAGTATTCGCGTTGGCTTGCGATCGTTTGTAGTTTCGCAGGTGCAATCGGCTGTCAGTCTAATCGCATATCATCCCCACGTGCGTGGATGAATCGGTCCGAAACCACCAGAGTGCGATGCGAACCAATCCAATGCGATGGACCGCTTGAAGGCGAGAGTTGCAACCTCCCTCTCTATCACGAGACGCAGTGGCGGTCGCTCGGGACATTGACCGAGGAATAGATTTCATCATGCCTGTGATCGATGATGTTTTCGCATTTGCCCCGTTGGACGATGGGCACGTCGCTAGGCGAGATGAAGATGGGTGGGGATTTGCTGCGTTGCTGTTGGTGGTAGGCTCGTTATTCATTCGACCGACAGATCTGCTACCTCAATTGCGCGATGTCCCGGTCTATCAGTTCCTCATCATTATCGCCATGCTGTTATCCTATCGCGCTATTGGATGGCAGTTGAACCAGCATCTATTGGCTCTACGACCTGCAACGGCCTGCGTCTTGATGTTGGTCGGTGCCGTCGCCCTGTCGCATCTTGGGAATGGGTTCTTTTGGGGAGCGCGCGAATCCACTTGGAAAACGATCAAATTGGTTGCATTGTTCCTGTTGATTTCGGGAGTGGTCAATACATCGCAGCGCTTGGAATGGTTCGCGCGTTGGTTGGTGGTCGTCATCACTTCCACGTCTGCTCTGGCTCTTGCCGATCTCACGGGATGGTTAGATCTGACGGCTCTCAATCCGATTGCGGATGGCAACCTTTTCGCTGATGTCTCCCAAGGGAAACTGACGAGAATTCGCGGTTCCGGCATTTTTGAAGACCCCAATGATCTAGGCCTTGCAATCGTTATTGGGATCGCTTTGATTCCGTACTTTTTGTTCAAACCGAACATTGGTTGGCCCCGAATGATTTGGATCTTGCCCTGCATTATCCTGTTTTGGACGCTGATTCTCACGTACTCTCGCGGAGCGTTCCTGGCTTTAGCTGCCACCGTTCCCGCTTGGTATTTTTTTCACCGTGGTTGGAAAGCGGCGCTCGGAGGAGCAATCGTACTGCTGCCCATTTTATTGACCCTGTTTGCGGGCCGAATGACCGACTTTGATTCCGTCCACGACGGGACGGGGCAAACCCGTATTCAAATCTGGTCGGAGAGCCTCACCGTGTTCAAACAATCTCCGTTGCTGGGGATCGGCGAAGGAATGTTCGTGGAGCAATCTGGATTTGTCTGCCACAACTCGTTCCTACAAACGTACACCGAGCTCGGCTTTTTAGGAGGAACACTTTTTCTTTCGGTTTTCTTAACGGCCATGGTTGGGCTTCTGCCGAATAGAAAAAAACAGGTAGACTCCGTCGAACAGGACTTCGTCGAACAGGAACCAAACGCTGCCCCAATCCAATCGCAAACGGCTAGGCTGCAGGGAGCCGCGTTCGTTGTTTTGGTGGGCTACAGCGTTG
>JANODW010000085.1:0-5396 GCA_031412875.1 Pirellula sp.
CGCCGGTTCGGCTCAGTCCACTATGGCTAGCATCGTAGGGAGCAAGCTCGCTCATCACATATGGACCTGGCGAAGTGTCACGATAACGAGATAGGATAAAAATGCTGGAATCGCTGTTGCCATCCCAAGTATCGTCGTCCATCCAGGCAAGGAACGAACCAAAAAAGGATGCAGCCAATTCCGGTTTAGCCGCATATCCAACGGCATGCGATACGGTGTCCGAGTGGATCATTGGCCCTCCGTTAGCAAGCGTCTCCGGGATCAATTGCCTCGCAGGTCCGATCGTACCATCCAGTTCGAGAGTGATCACAACTCCATCTACTTGATCCGATCGGTCGTCGCCTCGTTCCCACGCTACGAGAACGTCGGTCTCCACCTGATTTTCATTTTGGCCCTGAGTCCGCTCCTGAATGAATTGGATTGCAATCGTTGGATGGTCTGCATCCACCGCAGGATCGATTTCGGAATGGATGGTGCCAAAGATCGAGGGAGTCAAGACTTGTACGCCCGCACCTCCTGGAACTCCAGGGCACAGGGCACTTGCCCCAAGTAACTGCGTCCCCAGATTGCTTGCGACAATCAGGTCATGGTCGTTCGAATCTCCGAAAGCCATCACGGCAGCCATGCGAGCCTCCGTCGCCGCAATATCCATATGCGTTACGGTCATGCCAAAGGGGACCCCGGTCATTTCGCGAGCGGCTCTAAATCCGATAAAGCACGACGACTCGAAAATGTATTGGCTCATGACGGCGCGTTGTACCCCCGACGAAGTATCGAGCCACGCCAGGACCCCGCTCTCCTCGGAAAACGGCACCCATTTGGCGTGATCTGCTTTGCCTGTTTGGCCGGGGTTGGCTTCCCTCGCCCAGTTGGTATCCTCTCGGGCCACTTCGATGAAACTATTGCCAGCTTCATCGATGCTCGTCCAAGCAACGATCAACGAATCACTATTCCTGGTCTTGAACAATGTCGGACGACGCGATTGATTCAGATCGTTGCTAATTCCACCTCCGGCTGCGGATCGTAGGTTGTCAAAACCGACCAACGTCTCCCACTGGCCAATATCGTTTGCGTGGTAAGCAACATAGATCTCGGTATTGCCATTTCGCCAATCGACCCAGGCCACATACACGCCCCCTTCGGTTGCAAAGACCGATTGTTCCAGCCCGCCGATTTGCGTGATGCCTCCTTGCGTTGCGGACCCGCTCAGCTCGGCCCAGAGCCCTCGCCGTTCTGGACCGGTTGACAAGTTCTCTCCGGGAATGGGATTGGTACCGATGTTCAATAGGCTGTTGGCGCCGGCTCCGCCATCGACAGTGTTGACACCGTCACCACCGTTGCCTATGTCGTTGCCGTCACCTGCGTCGATCTGATCGTTGCCATTGCCACCGTAAATTTCATCGTCGACTTGATCGGGTGCAAGGATCGCTTTTGGTCCGCCGATGATCCAATCACTATGCATGCCCCCGTATAGATAATCATTGCCTAGGCCACCGTCGACGTTGTCCGCTCCACCCAGTCCATCGATCCGATCATTGCCATCCCCGCCTTCGATTCGATCACCGAAGTAGGTCGTATCTTTGAAGTTTGGATCATCGGTACCTTCGTCGGAACCGACGATCGTATCGTTGCCTCCGTCGCCTCGAAGGTAATTGGTGATTCCGTCTCCCCCAGCGATGAAATCGTTGCCGGATCCGCCAGCGATATCATCGTTTCCATTGTCGCCGTAGAGGGCATCCTCCCCATCGTCCCCGGTGATAGTATCGTCACCGGCGCCTCCTTCAACAACGTCATCTCCCTCATTGCCGGCCAGAGTATCCGGTCCAAGCTCGCCATAGATCCGGTCGTTGCCGAGACCTCCTGAGACCGTATCGACATTGGCGCCCCCATAGATCACATCGTCGTCGTTGTTTCCTTCGATGGTGTCGTCGCCGTCATTGCCGAGTACGAGATCGTTGCCCTCATCGCCGAATAGAACGTCATTGCCTGTTCCTCCGCGAACGGTATCGTCTCCGCGACCACCTCGAATCACATCGATGCCATCATCGCCATAGAGGAAGTCGTTTCCGTCATTCCCTTCGATCGTATCGTCCTCGCTATTGCCAAAGATGAGATCGTTTCCGTCATCGCCAAAGATCGCGTCTTGGTCCGCGCCGCCGAGGATCGTGTCGTTGCCGCGACCACCTCGTATTGTGTCGAGTCCCCGTTCGCCGTATAGATCGTCGTTCTGATCGTTTCCATAGATGTTATCGTCTCCGTCATCTCCCTCGATGGTATCCTTTCCATCATTGCCATAGAGAAGGTCGCTTTCGGAACCACCTAAGATTTCATCGTCGTCGATGCCTCCATCGATCTCGTCGATGCCTTCATTTCCCTCGATAGTATCGAAGCCGGCATCACCAAAAATGGTGTCGGTACCTTCCTGGCCAAAGAGGTCATCATTGCCGGCGTTGCCGCGAATAAAATCGGCTTCGGGGCCGCCGTAAATTTCATCTTGATCGTTGTTGCCAAAAAGCCGATTGGGATGATCGGTCCCACCGGTGACGGGTGACCAAAGCGTCAGCAAGTGAAAACCGTAAATGTCATCACTTCCATTGTTTCCATTGATCGTGTCGGCGCCCTCGTTCCCGATGAGAACGTCGTTCCCATCGTCCCCGAAAATGGTATCATCGTCGGGTCCACCAGCAATTTGATCCGAACCGCGGCCGCCGCGAAGGACATCGTGGTCGGTGGCTCCCGACGCGAGTGCGGTCGATAGCAAGTCCCAGACAAATCCGTAAATTGTATCGACATCATCTCCCCCGTCGATGACATCGTCGCCGGTCCCACCCGTCAGAACGTCGCTCCCTTGTTCTCCGTACATTTCGTCGGCGCCCTCTCTTCCATCGATCGTATCGCCGTTGGCTCCTCCATAGATTAGGTCGCTGCCGTTACCACCCTGGATCGTGTCCAATCCGTTCCGCCCGTAGATAAGGTCATCTCCGGCGCCGCCATCGATCTGGTCATCGCCTTGTTCGCCATCGATCTCGTCGGCATCCGATTGGCCGAAAAGAAAATCTCCTTGGTCGCCCCCGTTAAGGTAATCGAGGCCTGTACCTCCGTGAATTTCGTCGATACCTTCGCGTCCCCACAAGCGATCGTCTTGGGCACCTCCTTCGATGAAATCGTTTCCTTCTCCACCGTCGACCAGGTCATTGCCCAGTTGCCCTCGAAGGGTATCGACGCCTGCCTCGCCTTGGATCACATCGTCGCCTGCTCCTCCGTCGATGGTATCGTCATTGTCGCCGCCGACGAGAAGGTCTTCTAAGTTGCCGCCAAGAATGGTGTCGTTCCCACCGTCGCCATAGGCGCTGTTTCGTCCATCGCCGGTCTCGAGGGTGTCCATGTCCTCGCCTCCGTATAGGGTATCGTCACCGTCTTGTCCAAGCAGTCGGTCGTCGCCTTGGTCTCCGTAGAGCAAATCATCGCCGGAGCCGCCGTCGAGAGTATCGCGGTCTTCGCCCCCATGGAGTTGGTCTCGGCCCCGCCCTCCAAAAAGGATGTCCGAAGCGCTGCCGCCGAGAATGATATCGTCCCCATCGCCTCCTCGAAGAAGTGAAAGTTTGGTGACGCTAGCGCTGAGCGAGATGCGGTCGTCCATGGTGCCGCCGTCTGCGACAATACTTCGGACTTGGTTAGCGACGAAGGAGTGCGATCTACCAAAGGCGTAGACCACCAGATCAGCGCCGTCTTGCTCCACTGAGAAGGACTCCGCTTCCGCGTTGGGTTGAACGTCGCGGCGATGGGCTTCTGGCCCCATAAACAGAGTCAACGTTCCTGTGACCGGATCGAGTCCCGCCAAGATGGCAGGCGGTTCAGGTTCATAAAAGGGGCAAGCGATCTCGGTGCGTCCCTGCAGGAGTATTACCTCGCTCAAGGGCAGTTCGTATTTGAAGATGCCAGCTTTCGCACGCGCTTCGAGAGCGACTCCTAGCTCGCCGTTGATTGCAAAGCAGCCATCGCGCGAATACAGGTCGCGACCTCGCACCTTGCCATCGTTATCGTGATCGAGGAGATCCAGTCCCACCTCGGAAAAGACGCCACCCCCGACGACGACAGAAACACCGACACCTGCAACATCGAATCCCAATCCAGCACCGGCAAAGAGCTCACCTCGAACGTACAGTTCGTTCACGTCCGGCCCGGTCCCGTCCGCGTTGGCTCGATCGCTGATATAGAATCCTTGAAACAGATCCGCCAAATCTTTGGACTTGGCATACGCGGAGAAGCCTGCGGTATCGATTCCCACTTTGAGGTCTGTACCGATCTCAAGTCCACCGAAGACGCTTGCAACGATTCCGGTGAAGATTGGGAATGTGAATCCGACAGGGAAGGAGACAACTACTTTGGGCAGTTCCCAGGTCAGCAAATTGGCTTCTCCGATCCCCAGGATCCAACGCATCGCGTTGAGGGGATCGTCGACGATCGGCACTTGGAGCGCCCCTGGTGAGGACCGGAGTTGCGCGGAAAGATGTGGGGCACCGCCTGGCCCGTCGAATTGACCTCGCAGGTCCGTGCTCGGGGCCGCTTGACCTAAAACAGCGGGGTCAAGGGTTCCTAATCGAGCATCAAACTGTGGGCTGGCAATGCCACCAAAGGAAAGGTCTCCCAACTGCAGTGAGAGGCCAGAGCCTGCATCGGTATGGATAGCGCTTACGATCTGGTTGATCGTGGCTGCGGTATCGATAAATTCCGCCAACGATTCAATGGAGCGACGGATCTCGGAATCTACCGGTAGCAACGTTGCAAAGTCTTGAGCCAGGCTGACGATGCTCGGGGGTGGGTCGGCATAGTCTTTGATCACAGGGAGCGGATCGGTCAAGAACACGATCAAGTCGGAAAAGGGCGCAAAGACGGTTTGTATGGATTCAAAAAAGGGCAAGAAGACCTCGTCGAGCAAACGGCCAAGGTGGAGCTCGATTCCTTCGTAGCTCACCACGGGTGGATTGCTACCGGAAAAGCCAACTCCATCAAAACTCCAATCGATGCGAAGTCCCGTTTTGATCGACGGCAACCATTCGTTGACGACCGCTTCGATTGTGAATTCCATCGCCGCAACCCCGCGCAGGCCCGAGGTATCGGTATCGACGATCGATCCTGCACCGATCTCGTTTAGGAAGAGCTTGTCGTCGCCGCTCGGCTCGGTCAGATCGATTGTAATCTCCGCATGGAAGGCGCTTTGCCCCGGTGTGGGTGCGGCTGCCGTTGCGATGATCTCAAAGAAACCGAGCTTGCCGGTCGCTTGTCCAAGCATGTCGATATCGAGGTCCAAGCGAATCTGTTCCGTGTTGGTCTCGACATAGAACCCTTGCGTGACATCGAGGACAAACGTTGCTTGGAAGTCATAGGTGCCCAAT
>JANODW010000086.1:0-5656 GCA_031412875.1 Pirellula sp.
GCGCCGCTTTGGACTCCGGGGTCGCTTCGCAATGAACGTCCTGAACATCTAGCCCCAGCTCCATCGCGATCGTTTGCGCATTGGCTTTGCGATCTCCTGTGAGCATCGAAACGCGAACTTCCGCTTCTTTCAGGTCGCGAATGGCAAGTATCGCATCGGGACGAAGTCGATCTTGCAATGTCAACGTACCTGCCAATTGACCATCGACTGTGACACGTGAGGTCGCTTGCAGGTCGCGCTCGACAACGACTGTCCTGCCTCCTACTTGCCCTTGAACCCCTGAACCGGGGCTGGACACAAAACGTTCGACTGGCGCAAGCTCCAACTGCCTCGCTTTTGCCTCGAGCACGATCGCTTTGCCAATGGGGTGTTCGCTGGGCGCTTCGACAGATGCAGCCAATCGCAGCAAACTCTCCTCGGTATATCCATCCGCCGGACCGATGGCAGTGACTTGAGGCTGTCCTGCTGTCAGTGTTCCGGTCTTGTCGAAGACAATGCGACTCGCGCGACCGATGCGTTCCAGTGTTTCCGCGTTTCGGATCAAGATACCTCGCTGGCTGGCTGCACCGGTGCCTACCATAACTGCCATCGGAGTCGCCAAACCCAACGCGCAAGGGCAGGAGATGATCAGCACCGTCACCGCCGAAATAATGCCTTTCGAAAAGTCCCCCGCTAACCACCAACCAATCATGGTAACGGCCGCGATCACGAGGACTGTCGGAACAAAGATAGCAGACACTTGATCAGCAAGCCGCTGGATCGGCGCTCGACTGGTTTGGGCTCTTTGAACCAGTTGTGCAATCCGAGAAATGGTCGTATGGCGGCCATCGACGGTCGTTTCAACGAGGAGTCGTCCCGTTGTATTCATCGAACCCGCAACCACATGATCGCCGTTTTTTTTCGCTATAGGAATCGATTCGCCGGTAACAATGGACTCATCGACGGCAGATTCGCCCTCGATGACCATGCCATCCACCGCTATCCGTCCACCGGGTCGAACCACAAACTTCCAGCCCTTTTGGACTTCTACGCTGGGTATCGTTTTTGAAGCGCCGTTCCCTTCCAAAATCTCGGCCGTCTCGGGTTGCATGCGCATCAGTTCGCGGACGGAGCTTCCCGCTTTAGCGCTGGCCCTGGCTTCGAACCAGTGCCCCAGGCTGACGATGCCCAGCAGTCCTGACGCTTCTGCAAAGTACGTCGGCAGGGATAGATTCCCGAACATTACGATGGCGGAATAGACAAAGGCGGTGGTCGCTCCGATCGAGATGAGCGTGTCCATATTGGTGGTGCCGCTGACGGCTGCCTTCCAGGCCGATTTGTAGAATTCGAAACCCGCGAATAGGATGATCGCCAACGATCCGAAAAACATGGTCCAGGGCATCCAGGCCCCATGCCAGTGCATGGCCGTTGCAACCCAATGCAATGTTTCCAAAGGGACCCAAAGGCCCATGCCGACGATAGCTCGATATCGCCACGTGCGTTCATTGGACTGCTGTTGTCGTTCGATATCGCTTTGGTCGAGAACTCCGTCGTAGGTTTCAATCCACTCCGCTTGAAAGCCTCGCCCCCGGATCGTCTCAATCAACGATTTGGGTTGAAGATCGCGACCTTCGACTTGGGCAGTACCGGATGCAAAGCTGACGCTCGCTGCGGTGACGTCGCTGCGCGCTTCGATGGCGCGCTGGATGCCTGCGGCACACCCCGTGCAGGTCATTCCCGTAATCCGAAGGTGGACCGCGCCAGAATCGCGTGCAGGTGGAATCACAACAGGATTTCCTGCAGGATTCAGAATGGGTAACTCGATCAATCTTTAGCTCCTCTGAACTTTCTCTTTTGAGCGGAACGGCGCGAGCCAAATGGCACTCACTTTAGCGGAGCGGCTCAAGCCGTCCGGTGAGGACGCCTTAACAATCGACGACGTTCACGGCCAGTCCACCCAACGATGTCTCTTTGTACTTTACTTGCATGTCCACGCCTGTTTGACGCATGGTCTCAATAACCCTGTCTAGCGATACAAAGTGTTTCCCATTTCCATAAAGAACCGCCAACCGCGCCGCGTTGATCGCCTTGGTGGCTCCCATTGTGTTCCTTTCGATGCAGGGGACTTGAACGAGGCCAGCGATTGGGTCACAGGTCAAACCCAAGTTGTGTTCCATTCCAATTTCCGCTGCATTTTCAATCTGTTCGATCGTGCCACCCATGCAAGCGGCCAAACCACCCGCGGCCATACTGCAGGCGACTCCCACCTCGCCTTGACAGCCCATCTCTGCGGCGGACAGCGAAGCGTTGCGTTTGTATAGCAGCCCGATGGCGCCCGCCGTTTTTAGGAAACGATGCACTCCCGCTCGATCCGCCGTGGGATAGAAATAGATGTAGTAAGCAAGCACGGCTGGGATGATCCCGGCTGCTCCGTTCGTAGGAGCGGTCACGACTCGGCCACCTGCCGCATTTTCTTCATTGACCGCCAACGCGAAAAGGCTAACCCAATCCAATTGCTGCAAAGGATCGGTCTGCGAGGACCATGTCGATTGATTGTCCAACAGCACCTTGCTCGGCGGGACTCTCACGCTGTTCGACGGATAGCCTTGATGAGATAGTTTTCCAAAAATGTCTGGCGCACGCCGAGGGACTCGCAATGAGCCCGGCAAAATCCCCGTTGCCAAGCAGCCGCTATCGATGCATGTGCTCATGACCGTCCAAAGCTGATCGAGCCGCGATGCGATCTCTGTTTCGCTCCGTTTGGTCAATTCGTTTTGATGGATCAACGCTTCGATCGATAAGTCTTTGCCCCGACACATTTGCAATAGCTCGAGGGCACTGCGAAAGGGATAGGGGACCGTATCGGCATGCGCGATCGAGCATTCGGTGGACTCCGAAGAAGACGGGAACTGGTGAGCGAATTCTTCTCGCGAGTAGACGAATCCGCCCCCGGTGGAAAAGAATTGATTCTCACAGAGACACTCCCCCGAATTGGAAAACGCTCGGAATTGCATCCCGTTGGGATGTTGCGGCAGGGTTTCTTTTCGAAGCCACAGCAAGTCGGTCTTCTCGTCAAAACCAATCCCATGCCTGGCATTCAACGGCAATTGTTTGGAAGCCCTCACATGGCTGACCGTAGACTGGATAATTTCCGGTTCGGTCCGGTCTGGCAAGCAGCCGGCTAGGCCTGCAAGGATTGCCATGTCGGTCGCGTGCCCCACGCCCGTCAGGGCCAGGGAACCGTACAATTGCACTTGGACGCGCGCGATCCCGCCTGTGGACCCCGCCTGGTTACCAAACTTTTCGAGAGACTCTTTGCCAAAGCGAAAGGCCGCGATCATGGGGCCAACGGTATGCGAACTGGATGGGCCAACCCCAATTTTGAAGAGGTCGAAAATACTATACATGGACAAGCTCTTGTTTTGTTTCTTGGTCGACAAAGTCACTATCATTGTACCGGAATGACCTTGGACGGGGCAGCTATCGAAACGTTGGAGGCGTTAACGGCAATGGGCCAACGCGGCGGATCGCGATCGTTAAAGGAAACAAAAAACCAGCATGAACGCAGCCAAAAACACAGAAACAAAGCAATTCGCCATTCCGATTGGACGCAATGTGACAGAGTATGCGGCCATCCTCGTATGGTGGCTTATTATTCTTTGGTTGGTGGTCACTGGGCGCTTAGGAGCCAACCTGTCCACCTTGATCGTCGTCCTGGGTTGCTGGGTGAAGTCGATATTATTCGGTGCTGAAAATCTGAAGCAACTCTACCAAGCCGCGCAATGGAATCTCGCCCACCATCGATTCCTTGTACTCATGGGAGTAAACATGTCGCAAATGATTCTCTCGTTTGCTTTAGACTTCCATTTGCTGTTCAACATCAACAACGCCTGCTTCGCGGGCGTATCCAAGGAGGTCGGGCAATGGGAAGCTTTATTCGATTTCTTCTATTTGAGCACGCTCAATTTTTCGTTCTTTGGCTACAGCGATATCTTGCCTCAGACGGTCGCTGCCAAGCTCGTCAATTTGACCGAAATTGTATTGGCGTTCGTGACTGTTATTTTTTTGCTCTCGGACTTTATCAGTCTCAAGGATTCGCTCAGGGATCGAGCATGATGCCTTTCAAGTGCGCATCGACGCATTCCGGCATGTGTTTCAAGTGGTATCCGCCCTCGAGGATCGAAACCAACTTGCCCCCGCAATGTTGGCGTGCCAACTTAGCAATCCACTTGCCCGCTTCGAGGTAGTGTTCCACATCGAGAGTCAATCCGCCGACCGGATCTTTGCGATGCGCGTCGAAACCTGCGCTGAGCAAGATCAGTTCTGGCTTCATCTGGTTGGCTATCTTTTCGGTCGCATCAAACAGTCGATTGAGGAACTCCCGGGGCTCAATGCTGGCTGCAACCGGGACATTCACTTTGGTTCCCAGTCCTTTGCCGCCGCCCGTCTCGTCCGCTTTGCCAGTCCCCGGATAAAACGGGAAACGGTGGATGGAGACAAAGCCAACGCTCGGATCCTCCCAAAACGTCGCTTGCGTGCCGTTGCCATGATGCACATCCCAATCGACGATGAGCACACGATTGAGACCGAGCGACTTGGCATGGAGCGCACCGATTGCAATGTTGTTCAGCAAACAGAATCCCATCGCAGATTCGGGCATCGCATGATGCCCCGGAGGCCGAATAGCACAGAAAGCCATGGTGTCTTCCGATGCGACGACTCGTTGGACTGCGTCGCAAACAGCCCCTGCAGCCAACGTCGCAGCGGTCCAAGAACCCTTCGAAACCACCGTGTCGACCTCGACCCGCCCCGCATCGTGTTGGCACCAATGCTCCAGTTCCTCCAAATAGCTCGGGGTGTGGTTGCGCTGGCACTGCACTCGACTGGCTGGCCCCCAATTCGGCACCGTGCTGCGTTCTATCCAGCCCGAATCCTTCAGCATTTGATTGACGTTGAGGATGCGAGCGACGGACTCCGGATGGCTCTTGGTGTCATGCAGTGCGAAGTCCGGATGGTGGTATAGAAACATAGTGAAGTTTGGGGTGCGGGGAGTCGCAAGCTGGATGCTGGCGACTGATTTTTTATCGCAAGCTGGAAGCTTACGCGGCTTTTGGGGTTAGGCGGCTTGCTTGCTTTCGCTCTTGATTCGCATGCCGTAAAACGACTGCCAAACGAAAAAGAAAGCGACGGCGCAAAAGCCGATGGCGAGCCACATGCCTAGTGCAGGCCCTTTCATCTCTTTTAGTTTTACTGCTAGCTCGACCGCAAGCAATCCAAACAATGTCGTGAACTTAATCACCGGGTTCAAAGCCACGCTCGAGGTATCTTTGAAAGGATCTCCGACGGTGTCTCCGACCACGCACGCATCGTGCAGGGGAGTCCCTTTTTGTTTGAGTTCCACCTCGACGATCTTCTTGGCATTGTCCCAGGCCCCGCCGGCGTTTGCCATGAAAATCGCTTGGTAGAGACCGAAAATAGCGATCGAGAACAAATATCCTACGAAGAAGAACGGCTCAATAAAGGCTAATCCTAGGGTGATAAAGAACACCGCCATAAAAATATTGAACATCCCCAATTGAGCAAATCGAGTGCAGATAGCGACCACTCGCTTGCTATCCTCGACCGAGGCCTTGGTGACCCCATCCAATTTGATGTTTGCCTTGATGAACTCGACCGC
>JANODW010000087.1:0-2375 GCA_031412875.1 Pirellula sp.
GGTTACTGGAACGATCAAACTCGATGGCAAAACCATTCCCAATGCAACCGTGAATTTGTCCCCTGTCGCTGGCGGAACTGGCAAATCAGCGGTGGGCATCACGAATGCGGATGGTGTCTATACAGTCACAGACGCGACCAGCAAAAACATCGGAAGCGGTGCGGTCGTCGGTGACTACAAGGTCGGTATCCTTTGGTACAAGCCAAGCGCCAACGACAGCTCGCGATCGTCCGGATCCGGCGATGGTTCAATGAATGCAGACAAAGCAACTGCAACCAAGTCGACCGGCCCGGAGTCACTATTGCCCGCCGCTTATCAAAACCCAGAAACATCCGGTCTTTTGCTGACCGTGAAGCCAGGCGGAACAACTCAAGATTTTGAGTTGGATAGCAAATTCAAGGGCGCTGGCGCTAAGAAGTAAAACACTTGGCCCGTTGACACCAACGGCAATTGCACCCATATCTCTTTCCGATTTCTGGAATGAACACCCGTAGGATGGGACCATTGTCCCGTCCGAGTGGAAAAAACGGGGTGGTTCGCTCGGGACGCTGGTCCCAAGTTACTTCTGTCAGCAAACCAAAAGTGTCCATTTGAGGAATATGCGGCTAAATGTTGAATTAAGAGAGAATAATCCCCCCAATTGGGCGATCTAGGTTATTATCACACTGAATGCGCGAAGTTCGGACTTCGTGATTATATTTCGTTCTTTTTTGGATCTACAGGGACCTATGCCAAAAACCTTCCGAGGTCGGAAGCTGTCAACCGGTTTTACGCTTGTCGAATTGCTGGTTGTTATCGCCATTATTGGAATTCTTGTTGGACTTTTGTTACCAGCGGTACAGGCGGCGCGTGAAGCGGCCCGTCGAATGCAGTGCTCGAACAATCTAAAGCAACTTTCGTTGTCCCAGCACAACCACCACGATGCGTACAAGAAGTTTTCCGCTTCTTCGCATGATTTGCAATGGAAAGGGGCGTTGGCCAACGGCAATAGCTATGAACGCTTGAGCTACCTAACGCGACTCCTTCCTTTCATTGAACAAACTGCTTTGTTCAATCAGATCGCACCGTTTGCCTTGGCTGGCGGTCGACCTTGGAACTTCGGCGCCAATAGCGGCGGCCCAAGCCCATATGCGAACAACGTCCCTAGTTTCCGATGCCCATCGGATCGCGTTCAGATAAACGTCAGCGATTGCAAGCCAACGAATTACGTTTGCTGCCGCGGTGACTTGTATTTGAACTCCGGCGACTGGGAATGGAGAGGAGCTTTCTCGAACGGCGAGCGAGGCGTGGGTAATTTCGCAACTCTCAAGGACGGATCGTCAAACATCGTCATGCTTTCCGAGCTTGCTATCGGCCGCACCAACGGCACTTCCGGTGGCGACGCGCTGATCGAGGGAACGGCACGCGACAAGATTGGTCCTGTCGGCGGAGCTTTCACTCCATCGCTTTGCTTGACCGCCAAGGGTCCAAACAACACCTTGATCGGCAACCTCCAATACACTTTTGATGATACGGGTTGGGGAAAAGGTCGCCGTTGGGGTGATTCGTTGAATGCGTTCACATGCTTCTTCACGATCCTTCCTCCGAACGGACCTACTTGCTCTAACGACAACGCTGAATCCAATGCGATGCCAACCGCTAGCAGCTACCACACCGGTGGTGTGAACGTTGCAATGTGCGATGGATCCGTACGATTCGTTTCGTCGAGCATCGACTCCGGCAACTCTTCGTTTGTAGTACCTGTACCACCAAACGATTCCAACACCCGCCATTATTCTGGCCCATCCTATTGGGGCGTTTGGGGCGCTATGGGTTCGGCGATCGGTGGCGAAGTCACCCAATCGCAGGATTAATAGACCTGGAATGCAATGGCAATCGATTGCCTAGCAATAGAAAAGGCCGAACGCAAGTTCGGCCTTTTTTCGTTGGTCTAGAGTCATTATCGTAGGATGGGACTATCGTCCCGTCCTAGCAGAAAAAAGGGGCCACTTTGCTCTGGCCGCTTTGCTCGGGACGATGGTCCCAAGCTACGGGTTGCGATCCATCCAATCCATCAGTCGAAACCTTGCATATCGCTGCTCAAACCGCCAGCGGATGGAACATAAGCCAACCGGGCGTAGTCCATCACCATGCGGTGGCTGCTGAATCGCCAAGCCAACGTGCTGATGCTGTTCATCATCATCTTGATCCATTTGCGAGGCAGGCCGTCGCGGTCGCGATCGTAGAAAGTCGGGATGACTCGCTGTTCGAGAGTTTCGTAGAAGTATTCCGCATCGCGTTTGTCGGTGAGTCGATCGTCGGCGTGACTTGTTCCTTTGCCGATCGCGAAGCCGTTGGAGCCATCGTAGGCTTCTGCCCACCAACCGTCGAGAATG
>JANODW010000088.1:0-33079 GCA_031412875.1 Pirellula sp.
TAACGCAATACGTCGAAGACAGCGATTGCGTCTTGCTTTTAGGCGCCTTCATGACCGACATCAACTTAGGAATCTATACGGCTAAACTTGAGATCAAAAGCTGCATCTACGCCACGAGCGAGCAATTGCAGATTTCGTACCACAACTATCCCAACGTTCCACTCGCCGATTTCTTAGACCGACTTATTTCAGCAAAACCGCAACCCTCGCACCGCAACATCCCTGAAACGCTGCATCTCAAACATCCCGGAAATTTCCGCTCGGAACCGGGCCGGGCGCTGGAGATCAGTCGCATGATCTCTCGAATCAATGGACAAATCGACGCGCAAACGATCGTCATCGCGGATATTGGAGATTCTCTTTTCGCCTCCTCGGAATTGGTGATCCATGAACGAACCGATTTCCTGTCACCTGCCTACTACACTTCGATGGGCTTCTCGGTACCGGCCGCTCTTGGGGCTTGCGTTGCCAAGCCCAACGATCGTGTCCTGGTCATCGTGGGGGATGGAGCATTTCAGATGACGGGCCAAGAAATGTCGTCTCTCATCCGATTAGGTTTCTCGCCCATCATCATCGTGCTGGACAACCATGGGTACGGAACCGAACGATTCCTGCAAGAGGGAACTTGGAAGTACAACGAAATTGCCGTTTGGAATTACTCGAAACTGCCAGAAGTTTACGGAGGCGGTCGAGGCTACTTGGTCACCGATGAAGTCGAGTTCGATGAAGCCCTCAATGCCGCTTGGGCGGACAAGTCTCAATTGCACTTGATCCATGCAAAGCTCGCGGAGGGCGATGCCAGTCAAACGCTCAAACGATTGGCAGAGCGATTGGGACAGCATGTGTAAAGGGACGTCGAGCGGAGAGAAGCCGAGTCGGTCTGGTTATTGATTCCGCAACACAGACGGGCGATAGCTCGACTGTGGGACGGAGGGAGGTGCGGGCAGCGAATCGTTTCGCGTGGCCGGCACCGGCTCGGGCCTCCGCAGATCGCTGGGTGAAGGTTGCTGCGTTGTTGGAGGTGGCAGTGTGGCAGAGGGTTGCAGTGTGAATGAGGGTGGCTGTGTGAATGAGGGTGGCTGCGATAGGGAGTGCATCGGATAGGGGGATGGGGCTGCTTCATAGATGAACGGCTGGGGGTTTTGCCACATGACCCCATTTGGAGTCGTGCCAACGTGCGCCGCGTTCGACATGGGCTGCCCGCCGTAAGTTGCCCTCGAAGGTGCCCAGGATCTGGGCGACGTCGATGGACTGCATCGGTCGCCTTTGCAAGCATGGTAGCCATCGCTGTATCCGAAGCCGGTAAAGCGTCCGATGTAATTGATTGCTGAAAATCTTTCGGAGGGAAGCTGCGCATTGGCGTTGGCAGCTATGACGCCGAGTATTGCAATCGAAAGCAGTCGCGTACGCATGATCAACTCATCCTTGATTTGGATCTGTTTGTTGCAGACATCGGTCGCTTGGCAAATGGGAGTCCAAGCGAGCCTATTCGATTTCGTCCAAAACGAGGGATGGCGATGACATGGAAAACGTGTTCTCGCGTCCGTGGGGAGCGGCACTGCGCAAAAAACGGTTTGGGCAATCTGTAGGGCCTCCCATCGCCCGTATGGTTACTCCCGTAGGATGGGACCATTGTCCCGTCCGTGTGTTCGTTCGAGACGTAGGATGGGACCATTGTCCCGTTTTTTCGTTCGGGACAATGGTCCCAAACTACGGTCTGCCGTTAGGACCGAAAAACCGGTTGCGAGTTCGGCATGGCTCGTCGCACCATGCGACACGCGACCATCGCCAGGAGTGAGGGGCAAAAAACCGTCGCGGGTGCGCAGTAACGATCGATCGGCGGTTCGACGAGAATCACCAGCCCTATTTTGCATAATGCATAGCCGAGAGCCGTCCAAACGATGAGCTGGAATGCAGCGCTATCGGGCGGTGGCTCTGAGAGTTTCAGGGCCAGAACGTTTCGACGCCATCGGACAGCGAAAGCGACCAGCATCACTGGCATGGCCAGCATCGAGACGGGATTGCGCAAGGTAATTTCGATAGACGAACGGATAGCCCGTTTGGCAGCCCACACCAACCAGGTTGCGTAGGCTCTCGGATGGGCAAGTACGATTTGGCTTGAAAGATTCGCCATCTGCAAATTCATCACTCTGGAATCGGCGTTGTAGAGCTCGGACGCTGCTGGGACCGCAATCTCCCAAACGGTTTTGTTGAAATGCGATTCCATGGAGTCGTAGTCGCGTTGCGAAGGCCAGCTTTTTTCTGCTTCGCGGCTCTGAAGGATCTTCTCTGCGAGGGGACGGACTTCATTGTCTAATAGGGACACTGTTTCGCGATCCAACAACTGGCCGGCGATCCCGATAATGTTGTAGCCCCCAAAAGAAACCAATCCGAAATGCCCTACAACAAACCATCGCAACGCACACCATGCCAGGAACGGTACGAAGCTGGCCGCCAATAGACGCAACGCGACCCAGTGGGCATCGCGATTGTTTGGCGTCAACCACCATCTCGCAATCCAGCCGCCCACCGGTACGAAGGCCAACAGGAACAGATACGAGGGTTTGGTTTGGTACGTTAAAAACAGTGAGGCCGCCAAGCCTGCATAGCTCCACGCGTGCCAACCGCGGTGCACAGCGCTGATCCAAAACGAGACCGTCAATAAAGCCAACGACTGTGCCAGAAGGTCGGGGGTGAGAGTGCCGCAGTAGCTGGTCACCATGTCGCTTGCAAGAAGCGGAGAGGTTGCTGCGAGCGCCATCCAACTGTTCCATTGGGATCGCAACAATGCGGCCATAAAGCATGCGGCGGAAGTCGCAGAGAACGCATACTGAAACCAGGGAATCAACCGCTCGGAGCCATCGGTCACTTGAAAGAAACGCAGGACGCTTGGATAGACGAAGGTCCGTTTGTCGTTCAGCGCAGCGGCAATGCTTTCCATGGAATAATCCCGATAACTCGCCGTGTCGAATTGCGGGGATGGTTCAAATCTACCATTCCAAAGCAAAATACCGGCAATCGCGATTACTTGTGCTAGAAATAGGTACCAAACTCTGAATTGCGAATCAGGCATAACACTGGAAAGTCAATTCGCTTGAGGATAGGATCGCTTGAGGATAGAAATGGGTTGGACCGAGCGGAAGCCACATCCTACACAAAAGCACCCCAGACCCGTTAGACTGTCCTCATGATTTCGTCCACGAAAAGCACTTTGACGGTCGTGATACCGGCGTTGAATGAAGAGAAGGCTATTGCGGCCACGCTCTCTCGTTGCCTGGCGGTCTCGCCCTCGTTGTGTTTGGAAGCAGGACTTAAAAACATCGAGTGGATCGTTGTCAGCGATGGTTCCACGGACAAAACGGTCGAGATTGCGAAGTCCTTTTCCGACGTGAAAGTCATCGTCTTTCCCACAAATCAAGGGTATGGGGCGGCCATCCAGCGGGGATTTGCGACGGGCACCGGCGATCTCCTGGCTTTCTTAGATGCGGATGGGACGTGCGATCCGGCATGTTTTGCGGCGATGTGTTTGCAAATCTTGGACGATCACGCGGAAGTGGTGCTCGGCTCGCGAATGGGCCCGGATAGCAAGATGCCCCGCATTCGTCGCATCGGGAATTGGCTTTACGCAGTACTGTTAGGATTCTTGACCGGGCGAAGTGTGACGGACGCAGCGAGCGGGATGCGGGTTCTGACACGAGATGCTTGGAGCCAGCTACGGCCGTTGCCCTCGGGGCTACACTTCACTCCGGCTATGAGCGCCAAAGCGCTTGTCACGCACATGCGCATCGTGGAAATCCCAATCCCTTATGCAACGCGGATCGGGGAGAGCAAGCTTCATGTCATTCGCGACGGGTTTCGGTTCCTGTCTGCGATTATGGGGGGGCTGCTCAGTGTTCGGCCCGATCGATTTTTGGGAATGATTTTCCTTCTCTGCTCGTTTGCAACCGCAGCGATCGCCGCTTTTCCCATCGAACACTATTTGCGAAATGCGAGTCTCGAAGAGTGGATGATCCATCGCTTCATCGCTTGCTTGGTCCTGAGTTATGCGGGTTTCACCACGTTCGCAGCGATCGCTGTCTCGCATCGCCTTGCAAGCCTTGGCCCGCAACGCAAGCCGACCGATTCTTTTTATGCGTCGATCGCGGCCAAATTGTTTTCGCCGATTCCGTTGTTGGTGTGGGGTTCGCTGTGCACTCTGATCAGCCTTTATTTGATTCGCGAAGGATTGTTTGAATACCTCACGAAGCGGACGGTCGCACTGCATTGGTCTAGGCTGATCGTGGCTGCTTTCTTGATGTCGATCGTGTTCCAAGGATTGATCACGGCAATCCTATTGGGAGTGATCCATATGTGGGTGGATGCCCAACGTTCTCAGGGTCGCAGCGCGAGTGAATGATCCCGAATGCATTCTGAATTTGATCGATACGCGGACGATTACGAGACTGCTCTCCAACAGGGCTTGAGCGTTTCCGGTGAATCCTCCGACTATTTTGCAGTGGGACGGATGCGATGGTTACGCAGACGGCTCGAGGGCCTTTGCAAGGGCGCGGTGCAGTTGGAGTCCGCCATGGATTTCGGATGCGGGACGGGCAACTCGGTAAAATTTCTGCTCAGCGAACTTCAAGTGAAGCATGTCCTCGGAGTCGATACTTCGGAGCAGTCACTTGTTCAAGCAAGAACCCGATACGCATCGGAGCAGACCACATTCCTGACCACGGATAACTGCACTCCGACCGGCTCGATCGATATCGCTTTTTGCAATGGCGTTTTCCATCACATTCCTGTCGCCATGCGTTCGAGTGCGGTGGAGTATGTCTATCGCAGTTTAAAGCCGGGGGGATGGTTTGCCTTTTGGGAAAACAACCCTTGGAATCCGGGAACTCGGATGGTCATGAGCCGCATTCCATTCGATCGCGATGCGATCACATTATCGATCCCCGAGTCCAAGCGGTTGCTCGCGAAGGCAGGCTTTGCGATAAAGAAGGTTGACACTTGTTTTTACTTTCCAAAGGCGCTGCGCTGGTTCCGCCCGGTCGAACCTTGTTTGTCCTGGATGCCGCTCGGAGCGCAGTACCTAGTGCTCGCGCAGAAGCGATAGCAGAAGCGACCATTGGGCAGGGTAGCTACCAATGCTTGAAGAAATCGTCGACATCGATCAAGTGCATGCGCAAAGGGCCTCCTAGGTTCGATGGGCGAACCCGTGGTGGCCGCGCGGTAAGCCACTCGGTCGCTCTTCGGTCGGGATTGCGTTGAGGCAGGAAGGTTAAGGAGAGGGCCGAGGCATCTGGGGGAACAATGGAAATCCCGTTGCCTGCGTTTGAGTGCTCGTCGCCCGCGTGTTGGCGTTCGCCTTCGCCTGCACCTTGGCTGGGGGGGCCTTCGCCGCTGCCGCGGGTGTTCAGGTAGTTGATGATCGTCAGTGTATCGAGAGGGCTGAGCGAACCGTCGGCGTTGACGTCATAGAAAGGGGCCGTATGGTTGCCCGGCGCGATTCGCCGGACCCCTTGTGAGTTGATTGAATTGATTGTGATCAGCACGTCCAGCGGGCTGACAAAGGTATCTCGATCGACATCGAGGGGATTGAATGGATTCTGATTGTAGACGCCGATCAGAACGCTGGCAGGGGAGGACGATGCGTTCTTGGCATCGATCACTCGGTATTGCAACAGGATGGATGACCGGAAAGGGACGGTGGGGATAAAGCGAATGGCAGTGTTGGAGATGATGTCGATTTGCCCCACCGCCGGATCGATCGTGGACAGTACCTCGATCGTGCAAGTGTTGATGGTCCCGTCGGGATCGGAGTCATTGGCGAGCACCGGAACAATCGTTTGGCCCGTGAAAGCCGCATAGGCTTCGTCATTGCGGGCGATGGGTCGCCCATTGATGTCTAGCGTTACCGCAGCCCAGTTGGAATAGAGGCCTTGGGAATCTGCGGCACGATACGAAAAGCTATCGGCACCAAAGTAATCGGGAATTGGGATCCAATCGACCGTTCCATCGCTTTGGAGTGCGAGGGTGGCATGGGCCGGTCCATTTCGGAATTGAAGCGAACTGCGATTGAACGGCGATCCGACATCACGGTCGTTGTCGAGCAGGTTGAGATTGGTGCGTGTTCCCTGCGTAAGCTGGAAACGGTCGGGATTGGTTATCGCTCCATCATCGTCGAGGATGTCGATGTCCGTCTCACTGTAGTCCGGCAACAAAACGCCGCCTGTCCCGTTGGAGAGAATTACCTCAAAGCTCTCGTCAGGTTCATCTTCGTTGTCCCCAAGGATCTGATAGTCGATCTTCTTAATCATTTCTCCTGGTTCAAAGATGAGCATGCCCGAGCGAGAGACATAGTCCAAACCGGGTGTGGCGGTCCCATAGGCAGAGGTGTAGTCGATGGTGATTCTGCTATCGCTAGGGTTGGACAGACTGACGTCCACTTGGGCAATCGTCGAACCCGTATTGCCTTCGACAACGCCCACGCCTGTGATGGTCACCAATGCGATATCGTCGTCTTGAATCGTAATAATAGCGAGTTCGTCTGCAATGGAGACATTGTTTGCACGGCTAAGCAAGACCCGCACGGTTTCGTCGGGTTCGTCGCGCAAGTCTCCCACGATCGACACTTGGAAGCTCTGTACGGTTTGTCCGGGAAGGAAGGTCACGGTTCCGAACGTATCGATGTAGTCTTTGATGTTTGAAGTGGAAGTGGCCGTCCCGTTTTCGGTGCGGTATTCGACGGTAATCAATTGACCGCTGGGAGCCGACAACAGGACGTATAGATTGACGGTGCCGGTGTTGTAGTCCATTTCGGGAACGCTGACGTCGCCTACGACAAGCGAGGGAACCGCATCGTCATTGACAATGGTCCCTTGACCACGGCTGTCTCCGATGGCTCCACCGACGGAGTTGGACAGGTTGACGAACCAAGTTTCGTCGGATTCGTTTCGGGGATCGCCGACCACTTGGACAGAGACTGTTTTTTGTGTCTCGCCGGGGGCGAAGGTTAGTTTCCCGTTCGTTGGGAGATAGTCCCCGTCGCTTTGCGTTGCGGTACCGTCCGAGGTTGCGAAATCGATGGTTACGATTTGACTGCTCGGGGTCGACAAGGTCACGGCAAAGTTTGCTAGTTTCGTTCCAGTGTCCCCCTCTACGACCGATGCATCGGCAATGCTAAAGATCAGTGCGTCGTCATTGAGGATGGTTCCTGTCGCAACGCCATCGATTACCGTAGCCCCATCGCTTGCAATGAGTTTTGTAAAGAAAATTTCGTCGGGCTCATTCACGTTGTCTCCCACAACGACGACGGGAATCGACTGGAACCGCTGGCCGGGAGCGAAGCGAATGGTACTCGAGAGCAATTGGTAGTCACCGTCGACGACTTTGGCTGTACCGTCCTCGGTTGCGACGTTGACGTAAACATCTCGGCCACTGACAGCGGACAGTTCCAATCGGAAAGGAAAGGGTGTGAGTCCTGTCAGTCCTTCGTTAGAGGAAAAATCGAATATCGAAACGGTTGGCATAGCATCGTTGTCAACGATGGTACCGATCCCTTTTCCATTGGCGATGAATGCATTTACTGGCTGGCTCAACTCGATGAAAAACGTTTCATCTAATTCGTCTAAGTCATCTTCACTCGTCAAGATGGGCACGGTCAATGAGACGACACCCGGATCGAACGTTAGCGTTCCGTTTTTGGCGATGTAGTCGTCTGGGCCGGCAGAGGCGTCGAACGTCGCGTAGGCGACCGTGACCGATTGCGAGCTTGGATTGGAAAGGGAGATCGTAAACGGCTGGCTCGCTCCTTCCGCAAAGGATTGATGATTCACCGAGAGCGACGGGACGCCGTCATCATTGATAATGGTTCCGATGCCGGTGCTGACGTCGAGCGTCGCGTTGACGCTGGAGGAAAGCTTTACTTGTAAAGTCTCGTTGCTCTCGAAGGTGGTGTCTCCGATCAATTGGATGGTCACCCGTTTGCTCGTCTCGTTGGGCGCGAAGGTCACGGTACCGCTCCAGGCAACATAGTCCCTATTCGCATTGAGAATGCTAGAGGCGCTCCCATCCACGGTGGTTGCAAATACAGAGACAGCCCGTCCGCTGGGTGCGGATAGGTTGATGGCGAATGTCATCAGCGTAAAGGGATCGCTGCCGGTGTTCCCTTCGCTGATGGCCGCATCGCTGATCGCAAGAGTTGGAACGGGGTCGTCGTCTTGAATGGTCACGACCGCTTGGTTTTTAAGGATGACGGCATTGGTAGGGTTATTGAGATTCACATAGAACACTTCTTGGGTTTCGTTCAAGGCATCGGGAGTGATTGCAACGGTGATCGTTTGCGACATGACACCCGGTTCGAACAGGAGTGTTCCTGAACCGGCGGTGTAGTCGGCACCTTGGAATGCGGTCCCGCCTTGGGTGGCCCATTGCACGGAGATCGCTTGGGTTCTGGGATAGTTTAGCGACACCAAGAATGTGGCCGTGGTGGCTCCGCCGGTTCCTTCGGCGATAACCACGTCACCGATCGTCATGCGTGGCGTTTGGCCGAGGGCAAACAAGCTTCCGTTTTGGATACCGAAGAGCGAGCCATCGACACCGATCACGGTGGGGGTGTAGGGTTGTCCAATGCCGCTGGTGAGGACCAAAGGCTCTACGAGTTGGTTAGTTGGCAGATGCCATCGATAGAATTTGCCGTCGGAGCTGTTGACGATCACGCTGCTGTTTGAGGGGTCTACTGCGGCATAGTTGATACACCATTCTCGCACGGCAGTTGCAACGTTGGGATAGTCCCAATCGGGAGTGGGTCCGAGTTTGTACAAGACCCGTTTCATGACCAAGGTATTTTGTTGCGGGTTGTGATACTCCACTTCGGTGGCATTCGGATCGAGGATTGCAATGCCGTTGGAGCCATCGCCTCCTTCGTTCCCGCCGTTAGCGAAATAGTAGTTGTTGTATTTGGTGAAGATGAGGTACGGCGAGGTACCTGTGTATTGCGAACCGAGGAGCGATGCAGGGACAATCGACGGGGTCGTATCCCAACCGAAGCCACCGGGGGTGTATTTGGTTTGAAGATCGCCTGAGAACTGCAGCATCCAACCGCGCGAGCCGTTGTAGGGATTGCCGAATACTCCTAGGAAGACGCGTCCGTCTGGCGCGACCATGGGAGAGGACGTGCTGATATTGAGGATGGCAGCATCGGCGCCGCGAGGGTCCTTGAGCACACCTGAGTTGTATTTGGTTGCGAGTGTATTGGTGTCCAGGCCCAGGAGGCGACCGTGGTAGACCCAATCTCCGGATTCTTTCACGACGATATAGAGCGTTTTGCCATCGTTGCTGATCGCGGGCGCCGAATTCTGTTGCACGGATCCAATCTGGGCATCATTGCCACCGGCTGCTTGAAAAGCAGAAACCCAACTACCGGCTGACTGGCTGATGGTTCCGTCAGAAGCGATGCGCGCGATGCCGCTGACCAGTCCTGTGGGAGTTGCGCCGGTCACACGGAAACCGAAGTAGACATTGCCCGCGTCATCTGCCGTCAGCGGGGTCTCGATGAAGACATTGTTGTCGTAGGCGGATTGGTTCGTTTGATAATGTGCGAGGCTGCCAAAGAAAGCCAATTGCGTGACGGTGCCGGATGCGGAATCGGGATTATCACGGTAGTAAATCGTTCCCCCCTTTCCTGCGAAGTAGACCCGGTTCGTTGCGGTTGCTAGGACAGGTTGGTTCAATGGGTACCACGAGTAGGACGCAGGAACAAACGGGGTAGACACGTCCCATAGCAATGCGCCGTCGACTCCTTTGCGAGCGACAATGTGGTAGTCGGGTGTATTTTCTGCTTGCGTGTTTCCTGTCTTGTAAGGGTAGATGACGGTGTTGTTGAGCGTGATGAGCGGACCGCCATAATGCGCAGCCCGCGATGTTGGGAAATTATCGACCTTGGTCGACCAGTGCACCGATTCTAGAGCTTGAGAGGGCACGCTAGAAATGGAGGTATGCTGAGAATTGCCTCCGAAACTCGACCATGCAGTCGCGGCCAGCGCGATCCGACTTTCCAGCTTTTCTATGCGGGGTAAGAAGGGACGGGATGAGCGTTTTCGATGCAAGAAAAAGGCCATGCAAACCCGTCCCCAACTTAGATCAGAAATGAGAAAAATTGCGGGAAAACGAACGCTTGAGCGAGAAAGCGAAACAGGAACCCGCATCCATTTTACTTTAACCGCTGGCCAGTTCCGACGTTTATGGATTCATAAATCGTAACGATTTTCGAACATGCGTCACGCATAGGGAGCAATTAACCCGCTGTGGAGCGAATTCGGAACCCAAACTGCGGTTCCCCGATTTGTATTGCCACCGCAGGTAGGATGCTTCACAATGGAGCGATACGGGCTTGTTATCCTTCCTTTGTCGAGAACCCTATGACCACTCTCGTATCTATGTTTCGTTTCAGAGACGTTTGCCACTGCGTTATGTTGGGGCTGGCTTGTGCGTCGGGACTTGAGGCGCAGGAGCCTGTTTTTTCAGGCCCTCAGCCGGGTGAGGCAATCGTGCCATTCGAGGTCCGCAGTTTGTCCGCGGCCAACGCGGGCGTCCAAGTGGATTTCGTAACCAATGCCAAGGGCAAACCGCTGCTGTTGGTGTTCGTGCACGATTTGAATCGTCAGTCGATCGCAATGGTGCGAAACTTGACCACTTACTCGGCCAAGAGGAAGGGGGATGGACTGCACACCGGAGTCATCCTCTTGAATGATGATGCGAACGAAACGGAAAAGAACTTTCAACGCATGAAGCATGCGTTTCACGCGGATACGCCCACGGGTGTTTCGCTTGAGGGACGCGAGGGACCGGGTCGGTATGGATTGAATCGCGGCGTCATGCTGACCATTCTCCTTTGCAAAGACGACAAGGTGGTATCGAATTTTGCGTTGGTACAACCGAGTCTTCAGGTCGATCTTCCCAAGATGGCGAAATCGATTGTTGAGTTGATAGGCGGCCCAATGCCGACGATGGAGGAATTGGTTGGAAAAGAGACCATGCGAATGGCACAGGGAGAAGGCAAAGGGGCAGCGGCTCCCGATGTCAGTGGGTTGGTCCGCCCCCTCATTCAAAAGACGGCGACAGAGGCGCAAGTAGAGCAATTGGCGGATAAGATAGAACAGTCCATGAAAGCGGATCCTGCAGTGCGAGGGGAGATCTATCGGATTGCGACGGCCGTCACGGGCGGTGGCAAGCTCAACGACTATGGCACTCCCAAAGCCCAGGAATTCTTGCTGAAGTGGGCAAAGGAAAAAAAGGAGCTTGAAAAAAAAGAACTCGAAAAGAAGGAACTTGAAAAGGAAAGTAAGCCGCGGGACAAGGAACCGGCCAAATGATCTTCGCAGCACTGCTGATCGGTGCCATGCTAAGCTCGGATCCCGCAGAGCAGATTGATTTCGATTCTCAGGTTTTGCCGGTGCTCACCAAAGTCGGATGCAACGCAGGGGCTTGTCATGGAGCGGCCGCAGGGAGAGGTGGATTTCGTTTGTCTCTCTTTGGTAGCGACCCGCAGGCCGACTATAGTTCGTTGGTCGAGTACGCCGAAGGGCGTCGTGTCAATGTCGTCGATATTGACAAGAGCTTGGTTTTGAGAAAGCCGTTGGGCATGCTCGATCATGGTGGCGACATCGTATTACAAGAGGGTACACCGGAGTTGGAACTCTTGAAGCGTTGGCTGCGAGAGGGGGCGAATCGAGGGGCCATGCATCGACTGGTGGAGCTTCGGGTTGAGCCCTCCCATGCGACGTTGCATAGCCCTCGAGACACAGTGCAGCTACGCGCCATCGCGAGATTCTCCGATGGGAATGAAACCGACGTTACGCAATGGACTCGGTTCCGGTCCGAGGACACCACGTCCGTGGAAGTCCTGAGCGAACCCATGCGAGCGCAAGGCATTCGGCCGGGCAAGCATTTGATTATGGCCCGCTTTTGGAATCGAATTGTTCCGGTTTCCCTTTCGCTCCCGTTCCCAGACGCTGCGTTAGCCAAGCCATCGGGGACGGAGGATGCGGTTTTGCCAGCGGTGAATTTCATTGATCGAGCGATCGATTCGCAGCTTGCTCAGCTCCATCTCACTCCTTTAGGAAGTGTTGACCAGGCCGCATTCGCGCGTCGCGTGTATCTCGATTTGGTAGGTCGCTTGCCAACACCGGACGAACTTCTGGCCGCGACATCCAGCGATTTGCTCGAAAGCCGCCTCGGCTTGCAAGCCGGTCGAGAGGCTTTCGTCCAGCGATTGTTGGACAGCGACGAGTTTGCAACTTACTGGGGGCTCAGGTTAGCGCGTTGGTTTAAGATGCGTGGCACTCCGAACGAACCGCAAGCAACGCAAGCTTATAGCGGATGGATTCTGCGAGCGATGAAAGAACGTCGTCCCTACGATGAGATCGTTCGAGAGTTGCTCACTGCGACCGGAGATAGCCATGAGGTCGGTGCCGCGAACTTCGCACGCACCCCGGCCGATGCGCGTCAACATGCCGAGTTGATCAGCAGCGTTTGGATGGGGACTCGCATTCAATGCGCCAACTGCCATAACCATCCGTTTGCGCAGTGGACGCAGGAGGACTACCACGGCATGGCCGCCATCTTTGCTCGATTCGATCGCAGCCGATTCGTTTCTTTGAAACAGCAGGGTGCCGTGACCAACATTCGAACGGGTGAATCGGCGATACCGCGCATTCCTGGCGTCAGGGATTTCAATGCAGGCGAGCCGGCGCTGGAGAAGTTCGCCGACTGGCTTTTGGACAAACACAATCCAACCTTGGCCAAAGCGACTGTCAATCGCCTATGGGATGGGTTGATGGGGCGAGGGCTGGTTGCGGGCGTCGACGATTTTCGGGAGACAAATCCTCCATCGCATGCCCAGCTCCTTGAGGAACTTGCTACCGATTTTTCGTCGAACGGGTACGACATTCGGCGCACGATCCGACTCATTGCCAGCAGCAATGCATACTCGCGTCTGTCCGCTTCCTCTGCTGGTTATCCTGCGTTAGAGCCATGGTATGGAATCGCACTTCGACGTCCATTGCTACCGGAAGTCCATCTCGATGCAATCCGCGATGTGTTAGACATAAGCGACAGCGCGATGGGCACAAGAGAGCCGAGGGCCATTTCCGCATTCGATCCGTCTTTGGTTTCACCTGACCTCGACGCGCTTGGCAGATGCGCGAATCCTCAAGATTGCCAAATGCAGTCTTCGAGCCAGGGACTGGCGCCCAAGATGCACGCAATCAATGGGGAGCTTCTCAACCGGCGGATCTCGAACCGTGAGGGGCGATTGCAGAGTTATCTGAAAGCTGGAATGAGCCATCGCGCTATCATCGAAGACTTTTATGCCAGGGCTTTGTCCCGTCGTCCGAAGGACCAGCAGCTCCAAGAATGGCTGCGGCAACTCGAAGCGTTGACGCCCGAGGAGCAGGTGCGTTGGCTGGAGGACTGGGTATGGGCCATCGTTTCTTCACAAGACTTTTCAACCAATCGTTAACGGGCCAATCATGCCAATCATGCATCCTTACTCAACGCCATTTAAGCAGACGATGCGGCGGGATTTTCTGCGGATAGGAAGCTTGGTTTCGCTGGGTTTGAGTTCGCAACTTTTGAGGGCCTTTGCCTCGCAACCCCTGTCCCCATCTGCACTGTCCCCATCTGCATTGGGCCCTTCTGCACTGGACCCTACTGCACTGGGCCCTGCTGCACTGGGCCCTGCTGCATTGGGAAAAGCCAAGTCCTGCATTCTGTTGTGGCTCGATGGGGGTCCGAGCCATCTGGAGACGTTTGATCCCAAACGCAATGTACCGGCCGAAGTGCGAGGGCCGTTCCAGGCCATACCGACAGTGGTGCCAGGAATAGAGCTGTCCGAACTGTTGACGCGGACATCGGGCATTGTGGACAAGCTCGCGGTGGTGCGCTCCATGACCTCGCCGCTTGGGGAGCACGGCATTGCCAATCAGTACATGTTGACGGGGTACCAGCCCGGTTCGCCCGTTGCGTATCCCAGCATCGGGTCGGTGGTTGCACAACAGCGCGAATCGCGGACCCCTTTGCCGAGCTACATTGCGATCCCCGAGTCCCGATCGAGCATGGGTCCTGGATTTCTTGGGGCAGGCTATGGTCCGTTTTCGATTGGCGGCGATCCTTCGAAGGCGGAGTTTCGGGTTCGCGATTTGGACTTTTATCCTGGGCTCGACAGCGAACGGCTGAATCGCAGGCGAGAGTTCTTAAACGGGATCGAACAGATCGACTCGAAATTGAGCTCGGACAGTCTTCGTCTCGACCCGAACTTCGAGCAAGCGTTTCGACTGGTATCTTCTCCGGAAGCAAAGAAGGCCTTCGACCTCGACCAGGAGAGCAATGAGTTACGCGACCGTTATGGGCGCAGGACATTCGGGCAAGGGTGCTTGCTAGCGCGCCGCTTGGTCGAGCGAGGGGTTGGGTTGGTTTCGGTCGTCCAATCGGGATGGGACACGCATCAGAACTTAATCCTGTCACTGCGAGATGGGTTTAGCGGCGCAAAAGTCGGGGTAGGATTGGTGCCGACATTCGACCAAGCCTTCTCGGCATTGATAGAAGATTTGCAACAGCGACGCATGCTTGATGAAACGTTGGTGGTGGCCATGGGCGAATTCGGAAGGACTCCCAAGCTCAATACAGGGGGAGGTCGAGATCACTGGCCCCGAGTCTTTAGCGTCGTGCTTGCAGGTGGCGGCGTTCGAGGTGGCCAAGTCATCGGCGAAAGCGATCGTATTGGCGAGAGCCCCTTGCATCGCCCTACGACTCCGTCCGATTTAGCGCATACGATCTACACATTATTGGGTATCGATCCGGATGGCGAACTGATGACTCCGGACGGTCGCCCGATTCGGATCAATCAAGATGGCAAGATGATCGCGGGGATTGCTTAGCGATGCCCCAGGATGATCGTCAGCACCCATGAGCAATACGCATCGCAATTTCCAATCGATATTCGCTTGCATGTGCATTTCCCTGATGGTGTATGGGTTCGATCGTGGACTGATCGCTGCAGACCCATCGATTACCGCTTTGGCTTTGACGCGGGACCCAGACGTGGTGCTGGTGGGCTCGCAGCGAGGTTTGGTCGTGTGCCGCGGTTCCGATCTACGTCGCGATCAACCTGTGGACTGTGGTCTCGAAAGCATCCATAGCATTGCGATGTCGCCAGATGGTGCTCATATTCTCCTTGGAGGCGGTAGTCCTGGATCGCAAGGGATCGTGCAACTGCGCCGTTGGCCCGAACTGGAACGGATGCAAACGTGGGACGAACATCGGGACGTGGTGTACGACGTTGCTTGGCGGGAGGATGGTTTGGAATGGGTTTCGGTCAGTTGGGACGGACAGACCAAAATGGTTGCGTTCGGAACCGATGCGGCGAGTCAAACGAGGACGGAGCATTCCGCACCGGTATTCAGCGCGACTTACCTAGGTGGGCATGTGCTTGCGACCGCCGGTGCTGACCGGACGATTGTCGTTTCCAGTACAAAACCAGGAAGTATTTCAAGGAGTTTGTCGCAACACACGCAGGGTGTTCATGCACTGGCTTTTCAGCCTAAACGGGCAGGATCGCAACAAGCGCTCTTGGCGTCTGCGAGCGAAGACCGGACCGTTCGATTTTGGCAAGCGGAGATTAGCCGGATGGTGCGCTTTCATCGCTTTGCATCGATCCCGCGAGCCATTGCGTGGAGCCGAGATGGAACCCAATTGATGGTGGGCTGCGATGACGGAACCGTCGTGATGCTCGACCCCGTTACTTTGATGACCCTAAACATTGGCCACTATGGGGTCGGCATCCGGAACCTCCTGGTGGATCCTCGCAGCGGACGCATCATTGCGAGCGGCGGGGACAAGCTATGGTCCATAGACATCCCCCGTTAATGGTGCGAGTCCGAGAGTGAGGGAGAGAGTTGGCCCGGACGATGGGGCAAGTGGCGCGTAGTGAGGAGGCCAAGGATCCCCAGGACAAGCCTGAGGGATTCCTCGTTGATGGCTCTGCACTTTGCCAACAGGCCCCAATCATTTAGCGAATGGGGGGAGGCCCCCTCGTTCTACTTCTTTGCGGCTTCGTAGCGTTTGGTAACTTCGTTCCAGTTAACGACATTCCAGAATGCGGCGATGTAATCTGGGCGACGGTTTTGGTACTTGAGGTAGTACGCATGTTCCCATACGTCCATCCCGAGGACAGGAGTTCCCTCGATACCAGCCACGGCTTTACCCATTAGAGGGCTATCTTGATTGGCGGTGGAGCCGATTTCAAGCTTGCCATTGTTGACGACCAGCCATGCCCAGCCGCTTCCGAAGCGAGTGGTACCTGCGGCCCCAAACTTCTCCTTGAATGCATCGAAGCTACCAAAGGTTTTTTCGATATCGGCGAGCAGAGCACCGCTGGGTTTGCCGCCAGCATTCCAGCCGATCACTTGCCAGAAGAAGGAGTGGTTGACGTGTCCACCAGCATTGTTGCGAACGGCAGTGCGTTTGTCTTCTGGCACGACGCTCAAGTCCTTGATGAGCTCTTCGGCCGTCTTGGATTCGAGTGGAGTTCCTTCGACGGCTTTGTTCAAGTTGGTGATGTACGCTTGATGGTGTTTGCCATGATGGATCTCCATCGTCAACGCGTCGATGTGAGGTTCCATTGCGTCGGATTTGTAGGGCAATGGCGGTAAAGTATGAGCCATGAGTGTTACTCCGGAGTTGAATTGGTGGCTTTGGGGTGAAAACAGAACGAAATCAGGAACGTTTTCGCAGTTTCGAACCATCCACTGCGACTCAATAGTGTACGCATGGCTGGGGCTTTCGCCAGAGGCAGCCGTCCGGCGGTTCCGGCTTCCGCCCGCTACATGCGGGCAACTTCCGCCCCTTACTTGCGGGCAAGTCGTTGCAAGTCGTAGGAGAAAACGGTAAAGTTTTCTTATGCTTTCTTTGGAATCCTAGTCTTTCCTCCCCTTTCATCGCGTTAAACAAAATCATGGCCAGCGTGTTCATTCCGTCTCAACAGCGAACGATTGACGATCCAGCGGAAATTTCGGAGTTTCTGAAACCGTTTGGAATTTGGTTCGAGCAATGGCAAGTGGCGGGCCGTTTGAGCCCGGATGCGACCGATCAGGATATCCTAGCCGAGTACGCTCCGGAAATCGAAGCGGTCAAACAAAAAGGTGGCTTCGTTACCGCCGACGTGATCAACGTGCGGGCCGATACGCCGAACCTAGACGCGATGCTGCAAAAATTTAATAAAGAGCACACACATAGCGAAGACGAGGTGCGATTCACTGTCTCAGGAAAGGGCATCTTTCACTTGGACCCAGAGGGTGGACCCGTTTTTGGCGTGACCGTCGAGAGCGGCGACATGATCAATGTGCCGTGCGGTATGAAGCATTGGTTTAACTTGTGCGATGACCGGCATATCCGATGCATCCGATTCTTCGAAGACATGACCGGATGGACCCCACACTATGTCGAGCAAGGGGTCCACAGCGATTTCAGTCCTATGTGCTTCGGCGGGAATTATTTGCCATCCGCCAAACGCGTCGAATCCGTCATCCAACCTTAAGCAAGTGCCGGTCTCGTACTCAGGATCTCTCCCGTAGGATGGGACCATCGTCCCGTCTGTCCGTAAATGCTGAACACGTTTGTTTCTTTTGTTCGTTCGGGACAATGGTCCCAAACTACGGCTGGTATGTTTCAGCCTGCCGGTCGCCTTATTCGGCGAGCGGCACCAGACCAGAACCCATCGGGGAGCAATGCCGAACGGCTTATTACGCAATGACCACCGCCAAACTGTACGCAAAATGCATTCTGCTCGATATCGAAGGAACCGTCTCGGACATTCGATTTGTTTACGATGTCATGTTCCCGTTTGCGAAAAAAAACTTGGCTGGTTTTTTGAAGGACAACTGGGGCTCGCCGCCCGTTCAAGCGGCGGTAAAGACTTTAGCTACCGACGCAGGCATCGCTAGCATCGAGGATTGGCTGGGGCCCAACTGGCAATCCGACGGCAGCGGCTCCATCGCCAAGCTCTCCGTGCACTGCGAACAACTGATGGCCATCGACAGCAAAGCGACGGGGCTAAAACTGCTGCAGGGGTTGATCTGGCAATCCGGCTTTGAGTGCGGACTGTTAAGAGCGGAACTGTTTCCCGATGTGTTGCCGGCATTGGAAGTATGGAAAGCAAACGGTTTGGATTTGAGGGTGTATTCGTCGGGGAGTATTCTCGCGCAGAAGATGTTTTTCAAATACACCGTCTTGGGGGATCTCTCCGATTTGTTCAGCGCGCACTACGACACCACTATCGGCAACAAACGTGAGGCCGCGAGCTATGTTCGGATTGCAAGCGAATCCCAATTTGATCCCAGTGAGATCGTTTTTGTGACAGACGTTCATGCAGAGTTGATCGCGGCCGGCCAAGCTGGCATGCAGGTAGTCGCGAGTATTCGACCTAACAACATCCCCCTCCCTGCCGAGTTTACCGGCGTTACCATCACGAGCTTTTCGGAATTGGAATTTGAACGTTCGATTCGCTTGTCTGGCACTTAGACATTGTTAGTATTACAACGCAGCGGGATGACTAAAAGGTGAAGCGTTAGGGTTAGGAAAGATAGAAAACCCCAGCGAGTCTTTTTTCACTTTTTCGGAGGCTTATTTCCAGGATGGAACGGCGGTTGCTCTATGTCGATAGAGGTAGCCAGCCGAGAGTGCAAGGGATCGTGATGGAAACGATGATCCTATAAACAAGCGGCTGACGACGCGAGCTTACAACCTATTGAGCGTGCGGTTCGGTGCCATGGAGGGGGATTTAAAATGATGAAGACTTTCATTTCTTTGGTTCGTTTTGGTCTTTTTTTGGCCGTCTGCTTTGGGGGCTATTCGATCAGCCTCGGGCAAGTTGCGTTCGACGTTAACCAAATGGCACCGGCCCGCCAATCGCTTTCGAGCGGGCTCATGAACCAACTTCCCAATTCGAAAATGGTGGATGTGCAGTTGGATGTGTCGGCTCTGTTTACACCGGGCGATACGGCGGTCATTACGGAATACACGGTCCGCATCGTCAGCCGGCACGAAGACGTTCAAGTGGCCGATTATTCGCCACGGACAGAATTGCAGAGCGAAGTTTTTGGACCTTTGCAAGTGAGTCAAGAAGGAGATCGCGTTCGAGAAGCTGCCATTCGTGGCGTCGGCGGTTATCCTGGGGTTGGGTCGGCGCAGGGCTACGCTTACTATCACGACAACTCGCGAGAGACAGTGCACTTTGCCAAGAAGCCAGCTTTGGAATTGGTGAACGCTGCCGGGACTCTCGAACGCCGTCGGGGAGTCTATTTCAAAGTAAGGCAGTCGTCTCAGACCACACTGGAAGGCGCTCGCCCGTTTCGGATCGTTTTTGAAGTGCCCAATTCTTGGCGAGCGGATTTGTTGGATGTCACGATCGAAGCAGCGGGGTTAGAAAATGCGCACTCGAAGCGTCCTCGAGTCCTTTCGACGCAGCAGTTTGTCGTGGCGGTGTATCAGGAATACGACGAAAACGCGGCCAACGCAGCTACACGGTATGTGCGACAGCAAGAAAAACTAAAGCAGTACGCCAAAACGTTTGCCAAAACGATCGAACAGCGCAGCTATCCCACTCCCATCCATAAATTGGGTGCCAAGCTAGACATGTATGAGCCAACCATTCCCCAGCAGTGGCTCGAGACTTTGGTGTACCAGCAAGGGGTTTCGTACAATTTGACCAAGCTTTCCCACTTGCCGGTCGATCTGCGTGTAGCAATTTTAAATTATCTGGACCAGAAGCATTTAATGGAATCGCTTTCGGGAACGATTCAGAATGCGTCGATGGTGTCGCGAGGCATCTCGCAAGACTTCGTCCGCCGGTAATCATCACAAGAATACCTAATAGTAAAGAATCATCGACATAATCTCTAATTCCAGGCATTCCAGACTGCTATAAATACGTCCCATCCAGTAGTATGACTCCGGTAGTCGCTTAGACTGAAGTCTAATGCGCTTTATTGCGTCCTTATTTTCTGGAGTTAGTTATGTTGCGGACATTTAGGGGAACCCGAACGACAAAGGGTTTCACTTTGGTCGAGCTTTTGGTCGTAATTGCGATCATTGGCATCCTGGTTGGATTGTTGCTTCCTGCGGTGCAAGCGGCCCGAGAAGCTGCTCGAAGAATGCAGTGCTCGAATTCGGTGAAGCAGCTATCGCTTTCGCTGCACAATTACGAAAGCGCGTTCAAGCGATTTCCCCCTCGCAAAGGCGGAACCAATTCCCCATTCGCGGGAACAAGTCGCAACACGAGCAATGGTGGGCGAGCTTCTGGATTCATTTTCCTGCTCCCCTTTATTGAACAGACGGCCATGTACAACAATGTTTTGGCCGGCGACCCAAGTGGTACGTCGACTGGTTTTACGGGACCGGGTGGACCCACCGTTGCCCCGGGCGGACCTGCCGCATGGATTTCTTGGTCGGTTTGGAATGTTTCGCCAGGTTTTCTATCTTGCCCATCGGATGGACCTGTTTACAACGCGCCGAATCGAACCAGTGTGAACAGCTATGCGCTATGCATTGGCGATGACGCGATCAATACGCGCGACTCCGTCGTCATCCGAGGAGTGTTCCCAGCGGCTATTGGCCCTAAGATGGGAGAAATTTCTGATGGAACCAGCAATACCATCGTTTTCAGCGAACGGCTTCGCGCTGACTTTGGCATTTCAAATGTCGCGGCCAATCAAATCGAGAACGCGATCGGCACTGCCGTGGGCGTGACCAACATGACCAACATCCCCAGTTTGTGCTTAACCAAGAGCACTGGCCGTTTCTACACTGCGGGTACACAGGTCAAGGGACGCTTCGGATCTCTTTGGACAGATGGGCAGCCAGAGCGAGTCGCATTCAATACCATTTTGCCGCCCAATGCACCGGGTTGTACAGACGATTCGAATGGGAATGCCGACTCCATCAACATCATTATGCCACCAAGCAGCCGTCATACCGGCGGAGTGAATGTGGGAATGGCTGATGGATCGGTTCGCTTTGTCAGTCAGTCTATCGATACCGGCAATCTCAACATCACCCAGCCAGATACAGGTTCGAGCAACTACGGAGCTTGGGGCGCCATGGGTTCAAAAGCGGGTGGCGACATCTTCGCTGATCAGTAATCGAATATACTATTCATCGAATGATCTATGGAGTGCAAGCGAGCAAATCGCTTGCACTCTTTTTTATCTTACTTAAGGACGGACGAGGACCCTTTTTATGATTTGCAGGCGAGTTTCGGTTTTTCTCTTTTCGATCACCCTCGTATTTGCGTTGGGATGCTCCGGCTCAACGGGACGCGCAAAAACGTACCCTGTAACAGGTTCGGTGAAACACAACGGAAAGGCCGTCGAAGGCGCAACGGTCATGTTTCAAATCATGGACGGCAAGGAAAGTGCAATCGGCTCAACGGACGCAAATGGCGAGTTCTCGCTTTCCACGTTTTCTCCGAGCGATGGAGCGGTAGCTGGACAATACAAAGTTGCCATCTCGAAGTACGCTTCGCCACCGGCCGAATCCAAACAGCTCGTTCAAGGCCAAATCCAAAGTGGTGATCTTGGAAACTCCTACGCGCCTCCCGCGGGGAAAGAAGGTGGTTCATCAGATGGCGCACCTAAAAATTTATTGCCTGCTAAGTATGCCAATGACCAGACGTCCGCCTTGCGCGCGACCGTGGCATCGTCAGGCACAAATCGATTTGATTTCGATCTGAAATAGTGCTCTGTATCTACTCGATAAGACTTCGAAACGCGAACCTTTCGCTATCGCAACCTAGGAATGAGGTAATATTGGAAACGCCGCAACCCACCGTTGGAATCCGGACCGAACAGTTACACCATGGATGGTCCCCGGGCCTTTTCAACGCGTTGGCGGCATGCCTGCTAGGCGGGATCTGCGGCTATTTCGTTTTGAATTCGTTCGTCCCGATTTTCCCCTTTGCGGAACTCCCTGAGATGGGCGCGTTTCCCTCGGAGGAATTGATCACGCAGTACAAGCAAGCGCAATATGCATTCCGAAGCAATAACGGTGCGATCGACGGTGCCATTCTCGGACTTTGCTTCGGCGCATTCCTAGGTCTATTGACGGTTCGCACCCGCAGGATTCTGTCTGTGGTGGCCGGCGGGATCGGGGGCTTGATCGGTGGGGCGGTTGCCGGGTACTGTGTTGGTAATTTTGCAGCCCATGGCTTGATCAATAAGACGGATCAAACCATCCTTCAGAGCACGCTTTTTCACTTTCTGATTTGGGCTTCGATCGCAGTTGCCTTATCGCTGGGCATTAGCATGGCTCAATCCTCTCCAACAAAACAAACCATCGCCGGCCTAACTGCTGCGTTAGTAGCGGGCGCGATTGCATCGATCAGCTACAACGCTATCGCTTCCACTTTATTCCCTTTGGCAAATCTGACCTTCATATCCCCAGCAACAGCAATGGAGCGAATGCTGTGGATAGCGACTGGATCGATCGCGTTAGCAATCGGTTTTGGGATGGGTCTGCGGGTGTCCAAATCGGCTCCCGTGGTTGTTGCCGCCTAACGTGTTGCCTTTGCTTGCCGGACATTCCTAGTTAGTTTTGAACTTGGCGGAGACCCCAAGGCCCTCGCCGATTTGCAAATTGCATAGGAGCTCGCCGAAGACCAATAGCCACGTTACCAGTTGCGGGTCGGCTTGGAAGCATTGGTCCAGTCGTTGCCGAAGGTCTGTTAGGCCGCATGTTCCTCGCTTGAGTTTCTTGCGTCGGCAATAGATGATCGGCCAGACGGTTGCCCAAATGCCTTGAAAGGTAGGGGAACATTGCAAACCCTCGCCGCACAGGACGGCCAGATGCAAATCATCCAACTGGGGCACCGACTCGCACCAATCGCTCCATTTACCTTGGTTGTTTCCACCCTGGGTGATGTTGTTACCGGAGGTCTTTTTGCGAAGCTTGCTGAACCGATCGTCCGCGCTTTGGATCGTCAGCAAAATATTGTCCTTGAGCCCCGTGGCCTCCGGGCGCACCACCGTGATCGGCTCCTCGATCACTTTGACCATCGTCGATTGACCATCGATCGCAAAGGTCCAAGTGCCGTCCACCCATTGATTCGCTTTCCAGCTCGCGGTCGTTTTCAATTCGAGTGTGCTTTTGCCGGAGGACTCCATGGTGAAGCCGGTGGGAGCATTGGCTCCTTGACGGGCGACACTGCGCTGCCAAGAAACAAAATCTCCGCTGAGGATTTTCATGGTCACTTGGGTCGACCAATCTCGGATTCCCATTGCGGCTGCCCAGACCGCCGCATTGTCGATTTCCGGTGGAGCGGTCTGAACGATGGAAAAGGCGTCGGTGCAATCCAGGACCCATTCCGTCTGAGCGACTGGAATCGCAGTCAACAACCATTTGAGTTCGTTTGCGATCGCGTAATCCCAAAGCGACACGAGGGCCGTATCGAGCATGTCCGCCTTTTCGCGAATGGTCGTCAAGCTGGTAATGCAATCGATCCAGTCCAAGTGTTTCTTGGCGTGCAGGCGAGATTGCTGAATCAGTGGATCGCTAACCCCCATCAAGGCTTGAAGCCAACCCGAGTTGGCGTAGTCTTGTTCGGTAGGCGCAAGGGATTTTGACATCGGTTTTCCGGAAAGGCAATGGATTCAATAGAAGATCGAACTCCACTCTAGCAGTGCGCTAGGGGGTTCTACTAGTGCAAGTCTACAACCCTGGCATAAAAGGGCAAAATGCCCTACCGCCGCGCCATGCTGTTTCGCAGGGCAGCTCAACCTGGGATCGCAACCGTTTGATTGTCAGGGTTGCCGCTTGCAGGCTTGGGGTGCGCTGCAGTGTTCGTCGGAAGGTTTGTCGCTTTTGTTTCCTCGGGACGAACGTGAAACAGGAGAACATAGAGGGCCGGCAAATTGATCAGGGTCAAAAAAGTGGCGAGCGATAATCCACCCATAATCGCGATCGCCATCGGGCCCCAAAATACGCTTCGCGTAAGTGGTATCATGGCCAAGATGGCTGTTGCGGCGGTCAATATGACTGGCCGTGCACGCCGTACGGACGATTCGATGACGGCTTCCCATTCGCTGAGTCCCCCTTTGATGTCTTGTTCGATTTGATCGACGAGGATAACGGAATTGCGCATATCCATGCCAGCCAGAGCGATGACCCCGAGCAAGGCCACAAAGCCGAAGGGTGCGTTAAACAAATGCAGGAACGCAACGGCCCCGATCAGCCCTAACGGTGCGATCCCAAAAATCAAGAACATCTTTTTGAAGCTGTGGACTTGGGACATGAGCAGCGTCAGCATCAGCAAAATCATCAGTGGAAAAAGCGAGAACAGAGCTTTGTTGGCTTTTTTGCTCTCCTCGATGGCTCCGCCCGTTTCGATGCGATAGCCGGGTGGCAACGCCTTCTTGACGTCCGCAAGTGCCTGGTCGATGCGAGCACTGACGTCCGGTGCTTGCACACCATCAACGATGTCGCATCGAACCGATAGGGATCGCTCCTGGTTCCTTCGCCAGACAATGGGCTCCTCCAAACTGGCTCGAATGTTGCCTACCTGACTCAAGGGTACTACTTTCCCGGTCTGAGTGAACAAGGTCATATTCGAAAACTGTTCGAGATCCAATCGCTCTGCTGCGATGGCTCTTGCTACGACGGGAATGGTCTCGGTCCCTTCGCGAAAGGAGGAGACAGGCGTTCCGCTCAAAAGCGTTTGCAGTGCCAGTTCGATTTCTTGGGGAGAGAGTCCTAGCAACCTCGCTCGGTCTTGATCGATGTCGACATGGATACTCTTTGCTAGTTCATCCCATTCCAAATTCACATCGATGGCGGCGGAGTCGGCTCGCATCACCTCTCGCACGTCGTCAGCGATCCGGCGCACCACTTTGGCCTCGGGGCCCAATACACGAAACTGAACGGGAAACCCAACGGGGGGCCCAAAGTCCAAACGCATCACCCGAAGCGAGGCATCCGCGAATAAAGGGTCTTGCTCAAAACGCTTTTTAAGCTCCGCTCGCAACGCTTCGCGGGCAGGGACTCCCGAAGTTTGAATCACTAGTTTTGCGAAGCTGGGATTGGGCAAATCGGGATTGAGCGCCAGGAAAAATCTAGCCGAGCCCGCACCGATATAGCTGGTGAAGTGTTCCACATTCGCCTTTTTTTGGTCCTCCGTTGCAGTCATGTGAGGCTGTACCAAAGCCTCTATTTGTTTCACCATTCGGTTGGTTGCCTCGAGCGACGATCCCTCGTTCATCCGCACATCGACGATCAATTCGGCGCGCGAGGACAGAGGGAAAAACTGCTGCTGCAATCTTAGGAAACCGAACATGGCCACCAAGAACATGGCGGCGGTGAGCGAAACGACATAAATAGGGCGACGAACGCACACGCGAACAATTGATCTCAGCATGCGATGGAAAGCGGACTGAAAGGGCACATGGTGATCCCCTCCTTTTTTGCTGAAAAAGTCAGGCAAAAGCAGAACACCCAGGTGAGGCGTAAAAACAACGGCCACCAACCAAGACGCGATCAACGTGATTCCCACAACCCAGAAAATCCCTCCCGCGTATTCGCCAGACGAAGACCGAGCAAATCCGACGGGCAAAAACCCGACGACCGTAATCAACGTCCCCGAGAGCATGGGGAATGCGGTCGACGACCAAGCGAACGTGGCCGCATCGACGCGATTCCAGCCCTCTTCCATTTTCACGGCCATCATTTCCACCGCGATGATCGCATCGTCCACCAATAGTCCGAGAGCCAAGATCAGAGCTCCCAAAGAGATACGATCTAAATTCATCCCGATCGAGTTCATTACGACCAACGAGATCGATAGCACCAACGGAACACTGAGGGCGACGACAATCCCTGTTCGAAATCCTAAGCTCAAGAAGCTAACGATCAATACGATCACAAGGGCTTCAATAAACGAGCGGATGAACTCACCGACAGATTCCTCGACCACATGGGGTTGGAAAGCAACGGTCCCAATGCTGACCCCTGCGGGCAATTGATCGCGAATGATGTCGAGTTCTTTTTCTAGCGATTCTCCGAGAGCGAGCACGTTGCCCCCTTTGCTCATCACGACCCCGAGCACGATCGCTGGCTGGCCGTTGTAGCGAACCATGTACTGCGCAGGATCCTCGTAACCGCGTGTCACCTCTGCGACATCATCCAACCGAAAGACTCGCCCATTGGCTTGGATAGGAACCGCGCGAATTTGTTCGATGCCACTGAAATCTCTCGAAACTCGCACGTGGATACGATCGGTCGCGGTATCGATGCTGCCCGATCGCATCAGTACGTTTTGCTTTTGAACGCTGTCGAAAATCTGTTGTGGCGTGATGCCGAGTGTCGCCAGTTTCTGGTGCGAAAAGTCGATGTATATGCGTTCGGATTGGTCGCCAATAATATCGACCTTCTCGATGTTCGCTAAGCGCAGCAGTCGTTTCCTAGCTGCCTCGCACATGCGTTTGAGTTCTGCGGGCGTAAACTCCTCGCCTCGAAAGGCATACAGGGCGGAATAGACATCGCCGTATTCATCATTGACATTTGGGCCGATCACATTTTGCGGTAGGTCGTTCTTGATGTCGCTCAACTTTTTCCGAACTTGGTACCAAATATCAGGCACGTTTTGGGTGGGGACGGAGTCCTTGAGTTGGACCAAGGTCAGCATGCGATCGGGCAAGCAGTAGGTTTGCAAAAAATCCAAGTAGGGTGTTTCACGGAGCTTGACTTCTACCAGATCTGCGACTTGTTCCTGCATCTCTTGCGACGTAGCGCCGGGCCAGATGGCCGATACGATTCCGGTTTTGATCGTAAACGAAGGGTCTTCAGCGCGGCCCATGACGAGGTAGGCCTGCAAGCCTGCGACGCTGCATGCCATTATCAAAAAGCTCACGAAGGCTGGATGCGTAACCGCCCAACGCGACAAGTTAAAGCGGTGGCTATTGGGATCCGAGGGTGCGGGCGAGTCCGTGCGATTGCTCATGGATTTGTATCCTTTACTTGTCGCCTTCCCAAACACGGACCTTTGACTTTTCGTCGATCCGTTGAACGCCCGCGCTCACAATGCGATCTCCGGACTGGAATCCGCCTCGCACCACCGCGCTTTCATTTCGGTACTCTTTGATCTCGATAGGGACCGGCACAACGGATCCCGAGGTCGCGTCGATTTTCCAGACCACGGGCGATTGGTTGCGAGCCGCGATCGAGGCGATCGGAATGCAGATCCCGTCTTCGTTGATCGGGTTCCAAGCGATGGAGACCGTCATGCCGATGGCCATTTCGGGCAATGTTTTGTTCAAACGGAACTTTGCATCGTAGGTTCGCGAAAGAGGGTCCGCCATCGGCGAAAGTTCTCGCAGTTCGGCCGGCAATTCGATAGAGGGCATCGACCAAAACGTTGCCACCGCGTTCTGTGCTTTGGCTTCTGAAATCAAGTTTTCCGGCAAACTCACTACCGCTTCAAGCTCATTGGTTTGGGTCAGTTGCAGCACGGCTTGCCCGACGTTTACGACCTGTCCTGCTTCGGCTTGGATGGCTGTTACAAGACCATCGGCGTCCGCCAATAGGTCGCAGTACGTCCGTTGATTCCGAGCCAGTTTGAGCCGCCGGTTGGCTGCATCGACGCGCGCCTTGGCGACATCCCGGTTGGCCAAGCCGAGGTCGTATTCCGATTGGCTGATGGAGTTGCTCGACCGCAACTTCGTTAGGCGGGATTCCTCGGCTGCGGTTTGTTTCCATTGCGACTCGGTGGAGATTTGATCTGCTTCGGCGACTCGCAATTGCAGTTCCATGTCTTCCGGGTCAAGACGAAACAGGACTTGTCCTTTTTTGATAGGTTGTCCGACTTCGACCAACCTTTCGGCTATTTTGCCGGCGACGCGGAACGCCATGGAGGTTTGGTAGCGAGGCTGCAAGGTCCCGGTGAACGCGCGTTTGGCTCCGGCTGCCCCCCACCGCGTCTCGATCGTGAAAGCTCGCACGACCAATTCGGTGCCGTTGCGATTCAGGGCCGGAGGAGTAGGCTCGGGTGCGTCGGCGGATTTCGCGTTCGCATCGCCATGAAAATTGTGGTAGGCATACGCGCCGCCGAGGGACGAGGCGACGACCAGCACCGCGGCAAGAACGATTTGTCGTTTCGAAAATTTCATAAATCTCATCCTTCTCATTTTCCTGGCACGCCGTCACCAAATGACGCGGCGTCAATTTTTGTCGCATAAAAAGGCCGCAGTGGCGGCTTATTGGATACAGGTTGTTCAGTTGATGTATTGGCTTTGCTGGTTTTTGACCGACCAAAATTTCGGCAGGAGCGTTTCGTTGAGTTTGGTCATTTCTTGGTTGTACTCTTCGATCATCATAGTTGGCTGCCAAGCGAACCCGTTTAGGAGTTTGCAGCAGTGGACACGAATGGCGTTCAAGGGGCTGTTGATCCCGATCGCAGGAAGGGAGGGGCTGGAATGGGTGAGGATCTGGCTGCCGTAGTTGATCGCCCAAAAACCGAAAACCAATTCCTCGGGGGAAAGGCCTGCCAGATCGGCCAGTTCGCCCTGCGAGATCGCTTCGCGTACGATTCCAGCCACAATCCCCATGCATTGCCCTTCGCATTGTCGGATCAAGTTTTGTGGTTGCTCGGAGGACTTTTCCCAGATCCCTTGGTGACGGATGCATTGTTCGACCAAGAAATCATCGGTGCAATGCTGAGTAAAGAATTCGCACGCGGCCCCGAGCGCCATCATACGCAAGCGGGAGCCAGCCACGATCGATGCCGACTGTTCAAACAGACGCCTTCTCAACTCCATCGACTGGACCGCCAGCGCCAAAACGATTTCTTCTTTGTTATGAAAATGCTTGTAGATGGTCCCTTTGGAATACTCCATCTGCAGGGCCACTTCGTCCATACTGAGCCCTTGAAAGCCCTCGGCAATCAAAATCGGCCGCGCAACGCGGAGGATCTCCGCTGCCCGCCGTTCCATTTCCTTCTGTTTTCGCGTTAAGGCTACCATATCGTCAATTGTTGACGTGTTGTCATAAAATTCAAGAGGTTGATCGGCAGTTTGAGCGGGATTCTTGAATTTCCGTTATATTTTGGGTGGGTGGGAGCAAGACGGGGGGCGCGGCGCTGGCCACTCCTCCCCTCGCAATCTAGTTAACAGGCTCTGCCTGGTAACTCAATGCGAGCGAGGCTCCGCCTCGTCGAAATGTTTCCTTAGTTTGTCAACTCAGGAGGCAGGAGCCTCCACGGCAGTGCGTTCCCAGGCAGAGCCCGGGAACGAGTAGTCCACTAGGCAACCCCTAGGCAACCACTAGTCAGTGCAGAAACAATGAGACGGGCCGGAAATAATTCATCTGGCCAGAAACCTGAGAGCTGGGAAAAATCCTTCCGAGCTTGTGCAATCCATTCACGCGAATCCGAGAAGTGTATGAAATCAAAACCAAGAATCCAGTTTTTCGGCAAGTTGGTCGTCTTGTTGGGAATCGGTGCGCCCGGGGTGGCGATTGGCCAGGAAAAACCGACCGCGCAAGACGCCGTGGTCGCGGCGGCAACAACGGGGGAACCTTCCGAACGCCCGTCGTTCTTGCGAATTAAGAAGTCGGACTCAGGAGTTCCAGAGGCGATGCAGGTTGCCATCGCCAAGTACACCTTTGATCAAGGAGAGTACAAAGGGCGAACGGTCGATCTTATCGGGGCGGTGCACGTTGGCACTCGGGAGTACTATCGCGAGTTGAACGAGAGATTCAAGTCGTACGACGCGATGCTGTATGAGTTGGTTGCTGACCCGTCTGCAAACAAACCGGACAAGTGGGCCGAGCGTGGCGGATTCAATCCATTGGGTGCCATGCAAACGGGAATGAAGGACGTGTTGGATCTCAAGTTTCAATTGGACGAAGTGGACTACAGCCCGTCGAACTTTGTTCATGCCGACATGAGCGGCGAGGATTTTTTGGAGGACATGTCGCAGCGAGGAGACAGTTTCATCGGTTTGTTTGCGAGAATGATGGGTGCAGGGATGGCGGTTCAGAACACGAAGAAAGGTTCGAACCAGCAGGCGGAGATGATTGCGGCAGCGTTGGCAAAGGACACGATGAAACTCCGACGCGTGATGGCCGATCAATTCGAATCGATGGACAGCCAGATGGCGGCCATGGCTCACAAGGACGGCAAAAGCACGCTGGTCACGGAGCGCAACTCCAAAGCGTTTTTGGTGATGGAGAAAGAGCTCAAAGCAGGCAAAAAGAAGCTTGCCATTTTCTACGGTGCGGCTCACCTATTGGACATGCATCAAAGGCTTTTGCGCGACTACAAAGCGACTCAAACCAAAGTAGAATGGGTCGATGCGTGGCCTCTTAAATAGCCCCGTGTCCCAACTAGAAATGCATCCCAAGGGTACGGTCGTTTTGTGACCGGAAGGAGTATCGAATGGATCGACGTCATTTTTTGGCCACCAGCGCTGCTGGGCTTGCGCTGACCCCCGCTTTGAACGCTTCTCAAAAGGAGGCGCAAACTGGGTCGGTCACCAAAGACGCTAGGCTCAAGGTGATCACGACCGATCCGTTGGTGCTCGAGACGCCAGACGAATTGCTCGCGGCCCAACGCATCACCCCGTCGACGTTCTTGTTTGTTCGCAACCATCACGGAGCGAAGCTGCTCGAAGGCATGCAGCCCAGACCTCTCGAGGGGGATATCGAACTATCCGGGCTGATGGACAAGCCCACCAAGTTCCCTCTGGCTTCGCTCGCAAAACTACCCAAGACCGAAGTCGAGATGGTGCTGCAGTGCTCTGGCAACTTTCGCTTTCAGTTCAGCAAATCGTCCCCGATCAAGGGGACGCCATGGAGTAAAGGAGGAGTAGGCAACGTGCGTTTTGGCGGAGTGCGTTTCTCCGACTTTTTGAAAGCTTCGGGCGCGACGATTTCTAACGATGCCAAATTTGTCACCGTGGAAGGAGCTGACCAACCTGAAAAGTCGGGCCAAATCGATTACGAAAAGAGCCTTCCCTTGGACGTGGTTCTAGAGCGAGGTCTTCTGGCAACCGAACTCAATGGAGCATCCTTGCCAGCCGTCCATGGTGGACCGGTTCGCATGGTGGTGCCGGGTTACTATGGCAACGTTCAAGTCAAATGGGTAACGCGATTGCGGTTCGAAGCGAAAGAGACATCGAACTTCTTTCAGATCCCTGACTACCGCACCCCGAAGAAGAGGATCGAACCAGGAGCAGCGGTCGAGTACACGTTCGACAACAGCGACCCGAACTTCGACATGAAGATCAACAGCCGGATTTATGCTCCCTCCGATAATGCAACCGTCTCGGCAGGCGTGAAGGTGGGATTGCGAGGTGTCGCCTGGAACGATGGGGCTTCTGAGCTGACAGCGGTTGAGTTCTCACAAGATTTGGGGGCGACTTGGAGATCCGCTCAGTTGGCTGCTTCTGCAGGTCCGTTTGCGTTTCGCGAATGGTCCTCCAGCGTGGTTCTGGACAAGGGCGAACACAGCCTCTGGATTCGGGCTGTGGACGCGTTGGGCCGAACACAACCACTCGACGGGACCATTTTCTGGAATCCTGGTGGCTATGGGTGGAATGCGATTGAAAAGATTCGCGTCACCGCCGTTTAGAGATACATGCCTTGAAAGGCAAAGTAGCCCAACGCAGCGATTGTCATTGGGACGCCGTAGGGGAGCAAGTACATGCGCGACTTGCGTTCGGCAGCTCGTTGGAACAAGGCTTCCGAATCCCGCACTTCGACGAACTCACCAACAAGCATATTGAATTGTTGGAAGTGCTTCTTCCATCGTCCTGAGTAAGCGATCATCAGGATAGCCATGATGCCGCCGACGATTGCTGTGGTGGCAAAAATATTCCAAGTATGTTCGGCATGAACCCATGCGCCGATGCCGGCAAGCAGTTTCACGTCGCCGGCCCCCATCCCACCGACCATATAAATACCGTATAGCAGTGCGAGACCGAAGAACGTAGCGAGGACACTCCAACCCAAGCCTTCCCAGCCACCCGAAGCGAAGCTGTAAACCCAGCCGCTAACAATCATCGGGAAGGTTAGCCAGTTCGGCACCTTGAGCTTCCAACCATCGATAACCGCTGCAACGACTAAGACGACAGATACAAACCAGATGTGCCAGTGGTTTACAATGCCGTTCAAGAGGCTAGCCGTATTCATGAGCGCAGGTCCTTGCCGATGTTGGGGGCGGAAAATCTATGAGTAGATGGTTTGAATGATCATTGCAAAGCTGGTTGTTATACCGCTTGCAGGTAAGAGATAAAAGAATCCGGACAACCGAACTGCCTAGTCGCGGTTCGGTCGCCGGTTCTGTACGTGTAGCAGTTCAGCGAGTCGGCCGGTTGCTCGTAATTAGCATATCGCTTTGCATCAACAAAGCGATTGCTCAAACTACGAAGAACTTCCGAGCTGAGCGGAAACATTGCTAAATGTCGTGCTTGCATTCTTTCCAATACCGGAAACTGCGGTCAAGCAAACAACGATAATGAGCGACAACATAACAGCGTATTCAACTGCTGTTGGTCCGTCTTCGCTCTTCAAAAACCGCTTCAACTTCATGGCGAAATTTTTCATGGGATAACCCTCCGACAGGTAGCTCGACTTGTGACCGAGCGCAAACTAAGGAAAAATATACCCGCAGGACACAGACTGAATTCATCGCCATGACTTCAGTTGCTACTGGGGCAGCAAGCTGTTTAAGCAGCTGACGTTCAACAAGCTGAACCGTCACACGAAACTTAGGACACTTTTCGTGACAGTCAAACTTTGACGATCGAAATGTTTAGTTTTTCTGGGCAAGAGAATTGCTTTTATTAAAAACATTCACGTTGGTGCTGGGGGCTGTGAGGATCGTATCGATTGCTCCAACGCGCGCTGGGGGGGTTGCAGGCATGCATCGGGAGTCTGGCTGCCCAATGGCACTCACTTTCGCAGCGGAGGTCGCCAGACCCCCGGTATATGGCTGAGATAAGCAGCGATTCTTTGCGTGTCCTTACCGGACGGCTTGGGCCGTTCCGCTAAAGTGAGC
>JANODW010000089.1:0-2978 GCA_031412875.1 Pirellula sp.
ACCCCTTCCTCGGCCTCCTTCGAGGGAAACCCAAATGCGGGGATACTCAGCCCGCGCTTGTCTCCATCGCCTGTTGGAATGATCGAGTAATCAAAGACTCCAATGTTGGCGACATACAGGCGACGTCCATCGTCCGAGAGAGCCAGCGAAAACGGCTCGCGGCCAGCCGGAATATCCGCAATGACTGTCCCCGCCTCCAAATCAAACACCACAATCTTCTGCCGTGCTACATCGGCCCCATACACAAACTTTCCATCTGGGGACAAAGCGATATCGTTGATGTACGATTCCTCATTCGCTTGGATGGCGAGCGAAGGCTGTTGATCTAAAACCTGAAGCCGCTCGGTCGCCGGCTTGCTCCATTGACTGACGTCAAACAATGCAATGCCGTGTCCCGCATCGCCGCTCGAAGTGATCAGCTTGGACCCATCTCTGGTAAAAACTCCGCAAAAGGCAGCATTTTTCCGCGGGATTCGATAGGAGTTTTTTTTCGTGCTCGAGGCGTCGCTGGGATAGATGACGATTCCCGGATCGCAGAACCCAATGATCAACTTACCGTCCGGACTCGGGACCACATTCCACAAATCGTCTCCGGTGTAGAGCCGCTCCCCTGCGGGAGTTAAGTAACGTCCGTTGGGTAGTATGGTCGTTCCCCCAGGAACCACCTTCGCAAACGCGTTTCCCGAAGGGGAACGATACGTTTCGCTTTGCGCTAGGAGCAAGCTGGCTGACAAGATGGAAACGATAAAACATCCGCTTCGGGCTGCAAGACTTAGGTGCATCATTGTGTTCAATTTTGGGAGTGTTGAATACGGGACGGTCCTACCGGATCATCCTACGGTGCTTTGCGGAGCGTGACGTTGTCAAAAAGCCGCCCCTCGAGATCGTAGCTTTTAAGTTCGAGCGTCTTGCCATTGACCGCGACAAAAACGAAGTGGTGACCGCGTCGGACATTGTTTTGAAACGCGGGGCGAATCGGCCCTGCTTGTTCTAGCCCACCCCCTCCGCCCCCGGTGATCATGTAGATGGTCCCACCCGACTCGGTGGTCTTGCCATTCACAATCGGCCAGGTGCGTTCGTACGAATGGATGTGCCCATTCCAAACCACATCGATGCCATATTGGTCGAACAGTTTTGTCATGGGACGAATCCGCATATCTCCCCACGTGCTCTTGCCTTTCCAAAGATTGCCATAGTCATCTTCGTCTGACGAGTAGGTGGGATGGTGGAAGCTGACGAATTTCCATATCACATCGCTAACGCCTTGCTTTTCCTTCGCCTGCTGCTCCTTGAGTTGCTTTTCTAGCCACAGGTATTGCTCGCTCTCGGTATCCATCTTTTTATTCGAATCGATCATGTAAAACAAAGCGTTGCCATACTGGAACGCATAGTAGTATTCGGGGGCGGGCAAATGCATGTAACGGTAGTAGTGGTCCGCATTGCGTTCGTGATTGCCGATCGTAGGGTAAAAAGGGACGCGGCTAAACAGTGGACTCATGCTGCCAAAAAACTCACTGACCCACTCGCGTTTGATGGGGCCATTTTCGACCAAGTCACCCGGGATGACCATGAAATTAGGACGCAACGCCCAAGCGTCCAACGCTAGTTTTCCATTGACCTTGGGGTTGCCCTGTGTGTCCCCCATCACGGCAAATGCGAAGGGGCTCGATGCGAGCGACGCGGTTTGGAACGAGCTCAACTCGCTCTGCAACTTGTCCTCTCGCCCATCTTCCTCAACGATGACTCGGTAGTAGTATCCCGTTTCTGGTTTCAAGTCCGTCAAGGTCGCCGTATGAAGCAAACGATCCTCGGAGTCCGCTTTGACCGTATGCGTAGCTTTGTTGGTTTCCCCGTACGCCACCGAGACCGAAGCAGGGCGAGTGACTTCGCACATCACCGAAATTTTGTCTTGCGTGGCGTACTGCAGATAAGGCTTGATCAGGAACTCGAAATCCTTGGAAGGGTTTAGTTTTGGCGGCAACGAGACCCATTCCACTTGATGGCCGAAATCGTGCGCGATCCAAGCGGGCTTGGCCGCCAAGTCGTAGATGACTGCCTGTCCCAGTCGGCCGCTGAGCGGAAAGGATTCGTTGGCATCCAAATAAGCCCCCACCGCCAGCTTGGCGTCGCGCGGGTAAAGGATCTTTCCAGATTGCTCTTCGGTCTCGCCTTCGAGTTTCCCATTGACCCAAAGCTGCATCGACTTTCCATCGTAGACTCCGCAGAGGTGAACCCACTTTCCTTTCTCAATGGCTGACTTGCCGGTGAGATAAGTCATCTTGCCATCGCCGTCGTTTGCTCCCTCGCTCGCCAACCCAAACGAAAAGACCTTGTCGTTGTATCCCAGAACCCAACCTGCTTCGGCATCCCCGTTGTCCTGAAATGCCGAAACAATCCCGCCGTTGGGAAGGGTCTCATCAAGGCTTACCCAAGCCGAAATCGTAATGGCAGATGCCGGCAACATACTTTGGATGGTCTCCCATGTCCCCTGCGCGATAAACATGGATTCAAGCCCCTCGAGTCGCATGCAATTCAATTTGCCTACTTTCTCCGTAGTCGCATTTCCGATGGCAATCAAGTTCGGGCCCGCTTGCGACTTCAGTCCTTGATCGTCGACAAAGGCAGAGTCAAACAACCAACACGCGCGTGGGTCAGGTCCATCGTGTGCGACACAGACGCAATGGCAACTTGCCAATAGAAAAAGCGCGATCCAACCACTCATGCGTACAAACATTCTTCTGTGACTTCCTCTGAGACTATGGGCGAACATCCGAACTCTATCCTTTCTCTTGCGAATCTTATGCGAACGGTTTACGGGCACCGTAGACGCACTACAAGCCGGCACTGATCTGCGGATTCGTATCGCAAACCTGCGTCGGCTTGTTGCTGAAAGAACGGTCGCATCGACCGTACCATGACGTTTGGCAAACTATCGATTACTGCTCGACTTGTGTGACTTCGCCGCCGTTGCGCGACCC
>JANODW010000090.1:0-2626 GCA_031412875.1 Pirellula sp.
GGAATCAATTTTTCAAGGAGGAGTTTTCCATGGAAGGAAACTACCCGACCGGTATCATCGTACCAAAACACGAAATGAAGGAAATCAACAAACGAATCATTCGCTCGGAAACACTGCCGTCTTACCGTAGGATGGGAGCCATTGTCCCGTCCGTTTGTTCGTTCGGGACAATGGTCCCAAACTACGGCAGGTAGGCTTCAGCCTGCCGCTCGCCTAAGTTACATATTTGTTACCACAAGAGTTCCGACGCAGAGCATAAAGTAATCCTGTCGGACCTTGCCTGATTGCAAAGATCCTACTCGAATAGAAGAGACGTAGGGCGTCCGCGATTCGACCGCGATTCGGAAACTAGTCCAGGAAAACATGCCAACAGTCATCACTATCGAAGACGATCGCGCAATTCGCGTCGGGATCTGCGACACTTTAAAATTTGCGGGCTACCGAGTCGCTGGCTATGCCGATGGCAATTCTGGGATGACCGCTTCACTGTCGACCGATTACGACTTGCTGCTTTTGGACTTGGTCCTACCGGGCAAATCGGGCATGGAGATTCTTTCGAAGGTGCGCGAACTTCGACCTACCTGCCCCATCATTATCCTAAGTGCCAAGGGCGAAGAGTCCGATCGGGTCCGGGGGTTGCGGGCAGGGGCCGACGACTACATTACCAAACCGTTTGGCGTCGACGAACTGCTGGCTCGCGTCGAAGCCGTGTTGCGCCGGTCCCCTTCACGCAGGGAACCGGCAGCTTCGGTCAAGATCGGTGGCTACGAAATCGATTTGTGCCGCAACGAAATTTGCTCGCAAGACGCGGTCGAAGGGCTCACTCCTAGGGAGTCCGATGTGATCCGCTATCTGGCAATCCATCGCGAGCGCACGATTTCTCGAGACGAACTTCTTGCCAACGTCTGGCACATCGACCCACGCGGCAGCAATACTCGCGTTGTCGATATTACAATATCCCGATTGAGGGAAAAGCTCTCCCTGTCGCCTGACGCGCTGCGAACGGTGCATGGCAAAGGCTATACGCTTGGGGATTCCGCCGACGTTCTTTTAAACGAAGAACCTTCCTCATGAAACGACGCAACTGGATTTGGGCAACCCTGGCCGGTCTGATCGGTTGCATGTTGCTGATGATGTTTTGGATAACCCTCATCGCTATCCGAACCGATCGGGAATCGCGAATGATGGAGCGCAACGCAGAGCAAGATCGAACCATCAGCATTGCGCTTTGGCGAGCCGACTCTTTCCTTGCGCCGCTTGTGAGCAAATATGCGGCAATGCCTGTGGAGGCGTTCAGCAATGAACAGAACTTCTTGATGCCGCGAATTGCACTTGTGGCGGACGATGCGTTTGTGCGTTCGCGTTTTCATTTGCCAAGAACCCGCGATGGCGACGCGGCTAGTGACTCGCTCGCTACCTCAAACATCCCGCAACAAAACGCGAATGCATTAGCTCTCCCTGGTCCCGAATTGGCAGCGGTATCGACGTCGGATTGGCTCCGCTTGTATGAACAATTGCCTAAGGAAAACCAACCGTCGCTCAGCGAACTATTTGCACTCAATCGACGCGACAATGCGTTCAACGGGGGGCTCCGCCAAAATGCCTATTATGCCGGTAATAGTTCCAAAGCACCCAATTCCGAGAATGATCTTCAAACCCGAAACTTTGCTTTGCAATATGCGCAAGCGAACACTAACCAAGTGCAACAGATCACGTCAAACGTGCAGGAGAACGTCAAGGATACACCTTCGCAGGAACCTGGGTCCGGGCTCATGAGCGGTTTTGTGATCGGGATTTCAAAACCGATCTGGGATCGAGAACGGTTGCTGATTGCGAGAACGATTCGCAGCTCGCACGAAATGGCCATTCAAGGTGTCGAGCTGGATTGGCCTACGATTCGAGAAGAGCTTGCGAATCAAGTCCGAGATTTAGTTCCCGACGCGGTATTTCAGCCCACCCTGGATGCCCAATCGGAGAAACATTTGTTGGCTGCCCTTCCAGCCAGAATGGATGTGCCAACGCTCAGCGACGATGGGTTCCGATGGTCGCCGTTGATGATCGCCGTCGTTTGGGGTTGGGCCGTCCTGTTCGTGATGAGCGGAGGGTTGGTAGCGATATGCCTGAGTTCGTTGCGTTTTGCGGACAAACGATCGTCTTTTGTAAATTCGGTCACCCATGAATTGCGCACTCCTCTGACCACTTTCAAAATGTATAGTGAACTGCTATCTCGCGATATGGTCGACGAAGAGTCCAAGCAGACTTATCTGCAGACGCTATGCAGCGAATCCAATCGGCTTTGCCACCTCATCGACAATGTTCTAACGTATGCTCGGCTGGAAAATGGCGGTGAATCGCGGCGGAAAGAGATGCACCGAGTCGAACCAATGGTCCATCGATTGGTTCCACGCCTCGTCGAGCGAGCCGCCCTGGACGCGATGCGTTTGGATGTCCAAGTCGACTCGAACTTGACCAAAGAAACGATCGCGGTCGATATATCCAATTTGGAACAGATCCTTTTCAATCTCGTCGACAATGCGAGCAAGTACGCTTGCCAGTCCGACGACAAATCCATTCAGCTCGTCGTGACGAAACAGCCCGACGCGATCGCGTTCCGAGTCACCGATGG
>JANODW010000091.1:0-2329 GCA_031412875.1 Pirellula sp.
GCATTCCGATGGACATGCGACGGGTGCTGAAACACCCTTGGAATGGTCCGACACCAAGAATGTTCGTTGGAAAGTTCCCGTTGCAGGTTTAGGCTGGTCCTCGCCATCGATCGCCGAAGGGAAGGTTTTTGTCACCACGGCAGTGCCCGTCGGCGACGGACTGTCGCTTCGCGCGATAGCGTTCGATTGCACCGATGGAAAAGTCGTATGGGACCGCGAAGTGCGAGTTGTGGACAAAGCGCCCAAGATCCACGCAAAAAATAGTCACGCCAGTCCCACCCCAATCGTGCGCGACGGCGCAGTGTTCGTTCACTTTGGCGCACAAGGGATGGCGAGGCTTTCGGTCAAGGATGGATCCATTGAGTGGATCTGCACCGAATTGGATTACCCTCCGATGCACGGCAACGGTGGTTCCCCCATATTGCACGCTGGCAAATTGTTTATCGCCTGCGATGGAAGCTCGAAACCGTTTGTAGCGGCGGTAGATGCACAGACCGGGAAGCTCGCATGGAAAAGCCGCCGGTCAATCGACGCCAAGATCAGCCATTCTTTCGTCACCTCGACGGTTGCTATGGTCGAGGGCCAGCCGCAGTTGCTAGCCCCCGGACCCGACCACTTTGCGGCTTATGATTTAGAATCCGGTGCCGAGTTATGGCGAGTCCGAGCGCCGGGATGGTCCGTGGTTCCGCAGCCGACCATTGGTCACGGAATGGTTATCTACAATCACGACTACGACAATCCGGAATTGATGGCGGTCAAGTTGGGAGGCAAGGGAGACGTGACGGATTCCAACGTCATGTGGAGAATCAAACGAGGGGCTCCGAGCACACCATCGATGTTGCTGGTGGGCGAAGAACTGGTTTTCGTATCGGACAAAGGAATCGCTTCGTGCGTGGATGCAAGGACAGGCGAAAGCCATTGGATGGAGCGACTGGGAGGCAATTTCTCCGCTTCGCCTGTCTACGCCAATGGTCGCATTCTTTTTTTGAACGAGAATGGCCAGTCGACATGGGTAGCGGTGGGTAAACAATTTGTGGAACTGGGCAAGAACGAAGTTCCCGGTCGAACGCTGGCAACGCCTGCGTTTGCCGACGGAGCCATGTATTTGCGCACCGATGAGCACCTCTACAAAATCGCAAAGTAACAGTTAGGATTTCGCAGATCTGTTGGGACATGTGCGATCACCCGACTTGTTTGCGCATGCGTATAGCGGCAATCGCCGTTACGACGATTGCCATCAGCCATAGCACCGTCGCATGCCTCCATAGAGTGCCCCAATCGGTGCCTCGCAGGATGATGCCTCGCGATGCATCGATGAGCCAAGTCGTTGGAATAAAATACGAAATCGTCTTAAATATTTCCGGCATGGAATCCAGTGGGAACACGTATCCCGATAGGAAGATTGAGGGAATAATCGTTCCCATCGCCATCTGACCCGCCGCATCCTTGGTATCCGCCTTGGTGGAGATGAGTAGGCCAAACGCCAGCATCGTCAAAGTGAACGGCAACAAGAGCACGAAGAGCAGGATCACGTGTCCGCGCACGGGCACCTGAAACACTGTCGTCATCAGCAACAGGATCAGTCCAAACTCGATCGTCGTCTGGACGACGTAGGGAATCATCTTGCCGATGATGACTTCAAAGCGTCGCACGGGGGTCATGAAGAATTGTTCGAGCGTCCCAGATTCCTTTTCCCTCACGATTGCGTTAGCCGATAGGACTGTTGCCATCATTTGACACATAACAACCATCAATCCGGGCAGGAAGAAGTAGGAGGACCGAGTGTCGGGATTGAATAGAACGCGAGGCCTTGCTTCCACGGGCAGCTCACGTCCTTTGAGCAATTGCTCCAAGGACGCTCGCAAGGCGAGTGCATTGCCTACGTTAAGGGATTCGGCGGCAATGCTTGAGACCGTACCGTCAACCAATACGGCAAAGGGAGAGGTTTGGCCGGATTCGACTTTCCGCGAGTAGTCTTCGGGAATAACGATTCCAACTTGCGCTCGCCCGGCAACGATACAGTCGTATGCTGCCTGTTCGGAAGGCTGCCGTTCGACCACTTTAAAATCGCCTGAATTCTCAAATTGCTCGATCAATCGGCGGCTCTGCTGGGTTCTGCAAAAGTCTACCACCACGGTCGGAATGTCTCGGACATTGGTATTGATGGCGAATCCCAACATGAACATTTCGACGATGGGTAGGAACAGCGTAAAGAACAATGTTTGCGGGTCGCGCAAGATGTGCAACATCTCTTTGTAGGCGATAAATCGAATGCGTTGCCAAGCTGCGAGATTCATTTTGCGCCGACCTTAAGCGCTTGCTGGCGTGC
>JANODW010000092.1:0-10649 GCA_031412875.1 Pirellula sp.
AAACCCGGGCAAGAAGATGAGTTGAGAGATTTCCTGTTCTTGCATCCGTGCGGCTTGCTCTTGGCTGATAAGGCCTTTCTCAACGGCTTTGGATTTGATGCGATCCAGGTTGAGTCCTGACCCGTCATCCGAAATCTCGATAATGACTTGACCTCCTTCATGGAAGGCGCAGAGGGTCAGGCAGCCTTCGGTTGGCTTGCCATTGGCCAAGCGGACCTCGGCCTTTTCGATACCGTGGTCCACTGTGTTTCGCACCAAGTGAGTTAACGGATCTTTGATGGCCTCGATAATCGTTTTGTCCAGTTCTGTCTCTTTGCCACGCATTTCGATGCGAACTTCTTTGCCGCAAATGACTGCCAAATCACGAACCAACCGAGGGAACTTGCTCCAAACGTTCCCGATCGGTTGCATTCGCGTCTTCATGACCCCTTCCTGCAACTCGGTGGTGATGAGGTTCAAGCGTTGTGTGGTACGCAGAAGATCGCTATTGCTAAGTTCGCCTGCAAATTGCAGGATCTGATTGCGAGCCAACACGAGTTCTCCAACCCGGGTCATGAGTGTGTCAAGAAGGGCGACATCGACGCGAATCGTGCTTTCGGCAGCGGAGGATGTCGAAACATCTTGCAACGACGGATGGAGCGATTCGGCGGCCTTGAATGGCTCTGCCGACTCGGTTTGTGTCGACCTGAACGGATGCGATTCTGGTTCTGCCGACGCAAGTTCTGCCGCGTCTAGCTCTTCCGCGTCCACCTCTTCCGATTCGGGTTCGATGGATTCCCATTCCGGTTCGGTGGATTCCTGGGCCGCATCGTCGGTGGAGGAACCGGTGTCATTCAGGAGTGCTTCTAGTGCAACAATGTGTTCTGCTACATTTTCCTGATTGGAGGTTTCGATCGAATCGAGGAGTCGCTTGATGCGATCGGTCGCTCCTAAGAGGGTATTGATGACCAAGCTGGTCGGGCGCATTTCATTGTTGCGAAGGCGATTGAGAACCTCCTCGCTCCGGTGAGCTAAGCTCTCGAGGACTTCGAAATGGAGGAAGCCCGCGGCGCCTTTGATGGAGTGCACGGCACGGAAAACTTCATTTACTAATTTGACATCCACCCCATCTTGCTGAGACTCAAGCGTGAGCAGTTGGCTTTCGACATCGGAAAGATGCTCCTGCGATTCCACGATGAAATCTTTTATCAATTCGTCGTCTTCGATAGTCATTGAACACGCCTTAACTGCGAAGCAATCTGCAACAATTGCTTGGTTTAACGGAGGGTGATTTGCATTCTCATCGGCAGTTGGTTTCGACGGAATAGTTTTCTCAACTCGATATCCAATCGCACTCACTGCCGAAAATATATGCATTACGTAAGATGTAAATACAAATGGAATCATTGTGAAATATAGGCTCAGATCGATTTGAAAACTTTTGCACTCATTGCACTCAAGCGATAGACAATTTGACGCAATCGCAGCGATTCGAAACTGTTCAAATCCACCAACCGAGAATGCGACGGTTTTGTTGAATTCGGCTACAAGGCCGAGAGGATTCGGGTTTTCCTTATGCCGATTTCGCCGAGTCTGTTTCAATTCGGCTGGTGTGCATGGCTGGAAAGGACCGATTGCTTGAAAGTGGTAGAAGATTCGAAGGCCGTTCAATGAAGAAACGCATACATCTCGGCAGGAACTTGTCGCGTTGCGGTTCGTTGGTTGATTGGCAGACAGAGCACAATGGACATCCTAGATGAATCAATTGGTCTCGGTGAAAGATGCCTCCCATTATCTGGGTGTAAGCGCATCGACATTCAAACGAGTGTGCGAGAAACATTCCATTCCGTTGATGCGCACGGCGGGAGGTCATCGCCGCATCGATCGCGCGGACCTCGACCGCGCCTACGGCATTTTGTGGAAAGGGGCCAAGCGTCGGCATGGTGCGACGGAATCATCGGCTCTCGATCGATCGGACTATTTGATGGAGTCGCTGATCGATGGAGATATCGACAAAGCCATGGCAGCCATCTGCCCGAAAATAGATCGGCTAGACGAACTGCCGAGCATCTTGGAGTCCACTCTCATCGCAGCCCTGTGGAAGGTAGGTGAGTTGTGGCGAAATGGTGAGATCGACGTCTACCAGGAACATATTAGCAGCAACACGGCGTGCACCGTTCTGGATTTGATCATGCAGAAGCTACCCAACCCGAGCAGCGAATCCTGCATGGCCATCGGAGGGACTTTTGAGCGCAATTTCGATACGATTGGTTCAAAGATCGTTTCTCTGGTCCTGCGATCGATTGGGTTGCGGACGTTTGATTTAGGTTGCAACGTCCCAGTAGCGTCGCTTGTCAAAGCGGCATGCGATCTCGACGCCACCATGGTGTGGATCTGTCACACCCACGTAGCGGATCTAGACAGCGTTTTGGCCAATCATCAATTGCTCCGCCAAACGCTTCCCAGTTCCGTTCGCATCGTGACCGGCGGCGGAGCCTTGTCGCCGGCCATTCGTCGATCGTTATGCGACTGTTTGTATTACGAATCGATCGCCGTCATGTCCGAATCAATAAAGCATCAACTAGGCAATGTCGCCTGATCGACTCGGCCGAGTTGTTCCCAGTTGCCCTGGGTCGCATAACGGTACATAACTCCGTCCTCAATCGCTACCAAGTGCAGCCATGCACCGGCTAGCAAATGGGAGACTAGCGAGTGCTTGGTGATCACACGTTCGATCATCGTTCGCGGGGCGGCAATCACTACTTGCAAACGCATGGGCAAGTGCTGGAGGGCTTGACCGGTGTGCAGCGATTGCCACGGCAAGCCTGTCATCAAGTCACCTCCGTTGCCCGACAAGATCCCGAAGCCACCTACTACGTTATGCACCGTTTTCGTGCCGCTGCCAAAGTGCGGATTGTCGACGGTCGATGCGTAGTACTGCATATTGATCCAGTTTGCTACGATCATCGGCGCCGTCATGATCGTCTCCAAGACATGCCCTTGGGCGTCTTGTCGATAGTCATAGCTGTGCAAGAAAGAACGGGCATCGAGCATCGCGTTTTTGGTAAGTGATCGCGGTGCCACGATGAACGCGGCGTTCCCTGCCAGTCCCCATTCCGGTCGCACTTCGGACCAGTCGCTCGCCCGTTTGAGCAGTGCGCTTTGCGAATCGCTCCCGACGACGGGCAGTCGCTCGATCTGGGTTTGCTTGGTCGCTGCTTGGCAGCTCGATTGCAATTCCTGAAATGCGCTGCGCAGTCCCATCGGTACTTGGTCGACTTCAAAGAATTGGATCGCATCGGTGGTCGTGTTGTGCAATGCCCCGAGGAAGTGCGTATCGGATGGGATTTCAATGCCGCGCTCTGAGAGCAATTTTCGAATTTCGGGCTGGTTCAAGAGTTGAGCAGCGAATCTTGCGTTGGGTTCGCCTGAATGGCCACCGCAAGCACCGCAGTCCAGGCCGGCAGCAAGCGGATTGTTTTCGGTTTGGCAAGCATGCCCACAGAACACGACCAGCTTCGCAAAGTTCTTGATCAAACCCATATTCCGCAGCATGCCTTCGGCCATGTCGGCTTGGCGTGCCATCGAAATCCCTTGCTCGGTCAAGCCGCGTAGCGTCGGACCGAGTTTGTCATCTCGTACCTTCGGCGAATAACCCAGAGCGCGGCTGAGCAACTTGAAACCGTAAAGAAGGCCACTTGTCTCTACAAAAGAAAAGCATCCGACTGCCGACGCTTGAAAGCGTTCCCATGCTTTCTGCGATGTTCGAATCCGCTTGCGCTTTTCGATGCAGCTATTTTCAATCCGCATGTCGTCGGATGAACTGCCTTCCTTCAACGTGAATTGGGGCTTGAGCAGCACAGGCAATTGCATGTTCCCCGACTTCTGTCCGAGCTCTGCATACTGGAAGCCCATCCCGAAAAATCCGGCGAAGCCAAAGGTCTCAATGTCGCAAGCCAGCGACTCCCATTGACGACGGATCCGTTCTGATCGCACATCGATGCAGAATACGATTTGACCTAACTTTCGCTCGTTGGAGGAAGTCGCCTTGTTCGCGTTGCCGGCAAACGCTTTTGTCAATCGGTTCCGATACGCAATCTCGCTGGCTCGCAGCAATACGTACCGAAGGGTTGAATCCTCGTCCCGCCTTGGAGCTTGCGATTGGAAAGTGGCATAGCCCTTTTCATCAGATGCATCCCAATCCGGTGACAGGGAATGCGATCTTGCCAAAGCCGCGTCGTAGGCGAGACGAATGGCAATCAGTCCGATCAAGTCATTGCAAGCAGCGCCGTCGGCATCGGTCCAGTTGGTTTGGTACTTTGTCCAAGCGCTCCAACCAGGAATGGAGTACGCTTGGCATAACAGGACCGAAGCCCACTGCTGCGACGGGACGCCCATTTGATTCAGCAATTGAACGATTGCCGCTTCAGGCATCGGTGAAAGGCTCTTCACAAATTTACGGAAACCCCTGAGGCCCAGGACTTCGATATTGCAATCGTGCTGCGTGACCGATCGCCAAGCTTGGTAAAGCGTCAGGTGCTTGTAGTTGCATGCCCAGGTCGCTTGGCCTCGGTCGTAATGGCTAGCGCAGTGCTTGGAGATCTCGTCAACAATGCGTTCGGTCCAATCGACACCTGTTTTGGCGGTTGCGATCTCGGCGATTGTATGGGTCGTGCGGGTACCGTTTGACGCGGGCGTTGGCACGTCGATCGCGTTTTCGAAAAACTCCATGCGCGCGAGCCGCTGAGCGATTTGGGACCCGGATAATCGGGGTGAATACTCGCTGTCGGAGAGTTCTTCGATGGCGGATTCAATGTCAGCGACGGTGAACTGATTCTTGCGATAGGTAGCCGCGTAATACTCCAACGGCATGAGGGTTTCGCAATCGGAAAAGCTTCGTAAATAGGATCTCGCTTCCAAAAAAGAAAGATGCGAGATTCCAAAATAGGGATTCACGGCCACGTAGTCCTGCAAAGGCCAAACGGGGGCGATCGTATCGGAGACTTGATCGATCACCGATTGGAAGAATTCCAAGGTGTTTGAAAAACGATCTTGCTCGAAATCGAGGAGGCTATTGGCTGGTGGTTGGACGATTGACATTTTTGATCTTCTAAAGGGTTTGGGGATTTCAATGAATGCCAGGGGTCGATTCGTTTTTGGTGATGGGTTCCAAAACGCGTCGGAAAGCGCTTTCGAGATAGAAGCCGTTGGATGCGTGGATGCGAAGTCGATGGACGGTCTCTCGAGTGCGCCCGTTCGAAAGGGACCATTGCAGGAGGAACATGCCGGCGAAGCCTGATGCGACCAACGCCACAATGAGCCACATCAGCGCGGGAGCGGTGGGAGTCGGCAAACTGGGTGAGACCATGGAGTCGATCGCGAAGAAGCTAGCCGAGTACGCCAGGCAAAGGCAGGCCGAGATCGCGATCGTTCGCAAAGCCAGAGTTCGGCTGTCGGTGCGCATAGCCTGTCCAATCCAATGCGTCAGAGCTAGGCATAGAAGGCCACCCAACAGCAATCCACCCGGCTTTGCGGTCAAATCGATTCCGAACAAGGTGAGCGAGAGCCACAACCAAGCGAACAGGATGGGCGCGACGATCGCCAAGGGAATCAAATGGAGGGGACGGTTCAGCGATGGTTCCCGGAAATCGGCTGCACGCGAAGCGACCACGCTGCCACTGCTCAGAAAAGCGTAAGCTTTGTAGAGGGAGTGGGCCAATATGTGGAGCATTGCGGACGAGTAAGCACCCAACCCGCACTGCAGCAACATAAATCCCATCTGCGCGATGGTCGAATAGGCCAACGCTTTCTTGACGCTCGTTTGGGTCAGCATCACGGTGGCCGCAAAGCAAGCGGTGAATCCGCCTAAGACCGCCAGCGTGGTGAGTGCCCAGGGTGTCAATGCCTCAAGCTGACTGGTGCGAATGATGAGGTAACCCCCAGCATTCACGATACCAGCATGCATCAACGCCGACACCGGCGTCGGTGTCTCCATCGTGAGCGGCAGCCAGGTGTGAAAGGGAAACTGAGCCGACTTGGTAACCGCCCCCGCCACCAACAAGAACCCAGCCGCATGCATGGCCGGAGTGACCGTTGCAAGCGATCCGGCGGCCGCAAAAAGTTTGGCGAAGTCGAATGTATTGAATTCGTTGTATATCAAGACCATGGCTGCGATCAGAGCGACATCCCCGATCCGGCTAATCACGAACTTGGTCCACGCAGCCCGCTGGGCCGCCGGGCGATGGGCGTAATGCAAAAGCAAACGATGGAGGCCCAGGCTGGTCACAATCCACATCGCAACAAACATCAGCAGGTTGCCAGAAATGACCATCATCGAAACGGCTCCAATCGTCACCGAAGTCCAGCGGAAATAGCGACCCTGTGCCGATTCTCCGTCCAAGTATCGAATCGAATAGAGACAGATGACCCAACCGACGAAACTGACCAGCGCGAACATCAAACTGGCGACCCCGTCGTAGTAAACTGAAATTTCGATCGGTGGTTGCAAGGAGAATCGAACCAACACAAAATGGCTGGTGGGCAACCATCCGGTCATGTTGCCTAGCAAGAATCCGACCGCCAGCAGGAACTGAAGGCCCACGACGCAAGTCACGAAACGCCGAAATCGCTGCGTTTGAGAATTCACAAGCGAACTGGGCAAAAGCCCACAGCCCAGCATGATCGCGGCAAACAAGGGAAGAAAGACGACAACGGCACTACTCATTGCAGGAACTCCAATTAGCGGTTTGTGATACGCGAATGATAATGCACGACATGTATGTCGTCAATTGGTGTTCGTGTTATTGAGTGAAAATGCTTGGAGTGAATGGTGTGGCTTACCGAAAGTCTTTGCTGTGTAACGCTTTACGGACGCGAAAATTTTTTCGCGAATTGACTTTCATTAGTTGACGGTTATGCTTTATTCCTCCTTGGTAAGGATTGATGTGGTGGAATGCTTTCAAACAAAGATCTTTACCTTCTCTCTGCGGCATCGCAACTATGTCCCAAACTGGTGAGCCAAACGAACCAACAGGCGCGGATGTCCCGCCGAGTGCGGAGGCCTCTTCGAATCGTTGGACGTTCCTTTCCAATCATGCGCACGTGCTTGTTGCATTGTATTTGGATCCGGATTTAGTCCTTCGGGAGGTGGCTTTGAAGGTTGGGATCACCGAGCGGGGGGTGCAACGGATCGTCCAGGATTTGGAGACGGAGGGTTTTATTCGCCGCGAGAAAGTGGGCCGAAAGAATCACTATCAGGTGATCACGCATCAACCGCTTAGGCACGCCATGGAATCGCATCGGACCATCGGCGATTTGCTGAGGTTGATATCACAGTAAGTAGTTTGGGACCATTGTCCCGAACGAACAAACCTGTCCCGAACGAACAAACGCATCCCGAACGAAAAAACGGACGGGACGAAGGTCCCATCCTACGGTTGTTCGATGCTGGCAGCGAGTGCTGAGCTTCGTTATTATGAAGGGCTCATGCAGACTCTGCGACCCATTTTCTTTTGCTGCCTTTAGGTAAGGGACCTCTCCGATGAATGTACCGATGGATATCAATCGACGCGACTTTGTAGAACGTGCGATCTTGGCTGCGACGAGTGCTTTGGCGATCGGTTCGGGGACGGGCCCGTTGATGGCAGCGGATCCGGCACCTGTTCGCCGCGTTGGCCCCAATGACAAATTGCGCGTAGCAACCATCGGCGTCAACGGGCAAGGCGGTGCGCATTTATCTGAGTGGCGGAAGTTGCCCGACGTTGAAGTGGTTGCTATTTGTGATTGCGATCCAGCGGCATATCAAAAGGTGATCGGCAAGTTCAAAGATGCTCCGTTGCAACCGAGGTACGAAGCCGACGTGCGAAAGTTGCTCGAAGACAAAACGATCGATGCCGTATCGATTGCCACGCCAAACCATTGGCATGCGTTGATGTCGGTATGGGCCATGCAGGCCGGCAAAGACGTGTACATCGAAAAGCCATGCAGCCACAACGTTCACGAGGGGCGCGTGATGACGCAGTGGGCTCGAAAGCTGGGACGCATTTGCCAGATGGGTGTGCAAAGTCGCAGTATGACGGGCATGCGACAGACGTTGGAGTTCGTGCAAAGCGGGAAAATCGGCAAGGTCAGTGTTGCCAAAGCGGTTTGCTTCCGACGCCGAGGGAGCATTGGGAAGGTGGACACGCCTGCTCCCATCCCGACGGGAATGGATTTTGATCTGTGGTGCGGTCCGGCACCCATGTCGATTCCGGTTCGCCAAAAACTCCACTACGATTGGCATTGGGTGAGTCAAACAGGCAATGGGGACCTTGGGAATCAGAACCCGCATGAATTGGACAAGGCGCGTTGGGGACTTGGCAAACAGGAACTGCCCAAGCGAGTGCTCAGTATCGGTGGGCGGCTCGGTTATATCGACAACGGCGACGTCGCGAATAGCCAGATCACTTTCTATCAATGGGATGACGCCTTGCTCATCTCGGATGTACGGGGCTTGGATATCAAATCGCCCGTGACGTTTGGGCTCAAAGGAGTTAAGCCCTTCGATGGTGCCTCCAACCTTTGGTATGGGACCGAGGGCTACGTTGTCGCCCCCAATTACACTTCCGGGGTCGCGTTCGACAAGGATGGAAACGAGATGGGCAAATGGAGCGGAGGGGAGTACAAAGCCCACTTCGCCAACTTTGTCAAAGCGATTCGAAGTCGCAACCACAAGGATCTCCATTTGGACATCGAGGATGGTCACCTTTCGAGTGCCTTGGCCCACCTCGGCAATGTATCGTGGCATCTGGGCAAGGAAATGAAGGTCCAGGACAGACCAAGCCAGCAATGGTCTGACAATCGTTACATTGCAGAGACATTGTCCAGTTTCGAAAACTACTGCAACGAAAACAAGGTCGACTTCAAAGCCACCAAACTTTCGATGGGCCAAGAGTTGACGATCGACCCCAAGACAGAACTCTCCACCAGCGAAGCAGCGAACAAACTCTTCACGCGGGAGTATCGCAAGGGTTACGTGTTGCCGGAAGTGTCCTAGAACGCGTTGGCAAAAACCGACAATGAATCGGCGGTGACTGACCTTGTCGCCAAATCACAAACCGACGCGTGACGAAGATCGCTTAATTCGCGCGTCGGGTTGGGATGAACGGCGTTAGCGTAAAATCCCTTTGCGCGGGAAAGGTCGCATTATCCCACCAAGTCGCATTATCCCACCAAACGGGCGAATCGGCCTTTTCATGAAACGAAGTCGGTAGAAGTCGCAGGAGGCCGTTTGGAACACGGCTGGGTCGCTCTCATTTTGACATAGCTTTGACCACGATTATCTCAGCTTCCCAAGATGGAATTTTCCCATGCCCTGCCAGTCAAGCGTCGACGCAACCATTGCTAGTACCAGTCCGCCTATCTTCGTTCCGTTGGATACCAGAGACTGCTGTTTGGTTCAGATCTATCCGACCAACATCGTGGAGGGGCTGGTCCGACTCGACGGCGAGCGACTGACCATTGGACGCGAACAGTCCAACGACATCCCGTTGTTGGATGGAAGCGTTTCCAGGTTCCATGCAAAATTGGAGCGATGCGATGAAGGCTATATTCTCACGGATCTGGGAAGCACGAACGGTACTGTCGTCGATGAAGTTTCGGTGCAGGAGCACATTTTGGTAGGCGGCGAAACGATCCGCTTTGGCAGTTTCATTTTCAAATTCCTTCGCGCCAGCGGGATCGAAGCCCAGTACCACGCTACCGTTTACAACGCGATGACTCGCGACGGATTGACCGGGGCGTTCAACAAGAGCTATCTGCTCGATTCGCTTTCTCAAGAAATAGCCAGAAGCCATCGGTGCGACAGGCCCCTTTGCGTAATGATTCTGGACATCGATCACTTCAAAAAGGTGAATGATACCTTTGGCCATTTGGTTGGGGACGAGGTGCTTCGGGAGTTTAGCAAACGGATTGCGAGCGCTAAACGCGAGGACGATCTCCTGTGCCGTTATGGAGGGGAGGAGTTTGTCGTTATCCTCGGCGAAACGCATCTGCAGGACGCGATGGCCATTGCAGAAAAATGCATTCGCGCTGTCGGGTCGATTCCGTTTGCGACGTCTGCGGGAGAGATTGCAGTCACGGTGAGTATTGGCGTAGGGAGTATTGGTGCAGGTCCGTTGCCGGCGGACATCAAAACGTTGGATTCGGTGGCTTTGCTCGCAATGGCAGACGTACAACTCTATCGCGCAAAAGAGTCTGGACGGAATCGGGTCTGCTGCTAAGGCGAGCGGCAGGCTGAAACATAGCAGCCGTAGTTTGGGACCATTGTCCCGGACGAACAAACGGACGGGACAATGGTCCCATCCTACGGTAGTAATGATCCTGCCGCTCGCCTAAGAATTCGTCGAAGTGACGAGGCTGGGGTGGGAGATTGGAACTCGCCTCCCCACGTTTGGGTGGAATTGTCGTTTCAGGTTAGGGGGCGGTGCCCTTTAGCTATCTTAAAAGCCATTGATGGCATGTGTCAAAATGGGTAACTTTTTTATTACCCGAAGCCCCGGCTTGGGTTTGTGGTTATCCCGTCCGATAACAGATTTGTCAGAAGGAAGAGATGAATCATTTTTAGTCTTTCCATAAGGAGAATCGAACATGGATCGCTCGGAAAGTCAGGTGAGCTCTTTCACGATCAAGCA
>JANODW010000093.1:0-7771 GCA_031412875.1 Pirellula sp.
CTGCCGCATCTGTTCGTCCACCAACCACACCCAAGAAAGGCCTTTGGTTTCGCTCGCGGTAACTTTAGGCTACTAAACAAGGCAAAACAATTGGCTATCCATCTCCTTCGTCAGTGGCCTAAGCAACCGCACATGGATCTGTGCTTTCCCCTGGATAACCTCCGGCAAGCACAGCAGCACCTTTTTAATGTATGGAGCCAAGAGCAGTATGCCTCCCGACTCGGGTCCATGGGTTGGGATTAACAATTGCTAGGTAGAAACGAGTGCGACGGATTGCAAGTTTCGTTGCACTATGCAATCTAGTTACGAGGCTCTTCCTAGTAACTCAATGCGAGCGAGGCTCCGCCTCGCCGAAATGCTTCCTTAGTCTGTGAACTCAGGAGGCAGGAGCTTCCACAGTAATCCGTTTCCAGGCAGATCCTGGGAACGAGTCGTCCCCGGTACAACGCTCATTCCAATCAGTGGCACTAGGTTGCGGGCTGGGCTGGCAAAGGGAGAAATGTAGCAAAGGACCACACGCTCCTCATGGTGCCAAGTCCGCGGCCGGGTGAAACCGTGTCGACTGCCTTTGCCAACAGCCTCGCTGCTTGCAAACAAACGCCGTACCATCCCATTAGGGGCTCCAGCCGGAACCGACAGTACAAAAATTGTCGCAACGCGCATGAGTTTTGGCTTCAGACGCAGATTACTACTAATCGCGAGAAAGTAGTTCATCGGTCCAGCGATTTCGAAAAGCGTTTGACGAATCGAAATCCCGACAAATCTGTCGGAACTCGTTGAAACGCGGATACAAACTCTTCAGCTCGCTGGTAGTCAACGGACAGAGTTTGCCCCAATGCAGACGCGCGGCAAACAATCGAGACATGCTACGGGCAAGGAAACCACACACATCCTCGAACGCTTGCTGGTGCTTCAAGCCCTCAAAATTGGATAGTGTGATGGAATACCAGTGCTCGTTGGCAAGCCGGTTGGACTCGGACTCATGAGCGGTTTGGTTTGAGCTGCGACACGACGGACTCGCCATGGAAATTAGTGTGTCATCGGAGAGTACTTTTCGGATACAAATAGGATAGTGGTGGCAATAGGTTCCAGTGATGGCGGTAATCCCTTTTTCATCATCCAAGCTTTTAAGCTGATCTCGAAAGGCCTTGCCAGCCAGCTCTGCGGAACCGTTCGCCGCCTGCAGTCCGAGCTTCAAGAATTGCAAGGCAGCGTCCAGGTGGCTCTCTTGAACGAATAGTTCCATTTCAAGGTGGCGAAACAGTTCATGTTCCATGACCATTTGAATGTTGGAGGGGCCAATGACTCGCCAATTGCGTAGAACGAATAGAGGGACGATCCTTCCGATCATGGTTCGAATTGCAATTCGCGATCTCAGAACACGGACAGCAAACATCAGGGCCAGGTGAAGGCCAATATCGAGAAACAAAAACCGATACCACTGATAGACTGGCAAAACCGCAGATCGTTTCGCATTGACTTCGCGGCGGTGTTGCACAAAGTAGGTCCATCGCCACGGAACAAGATAGAACTGTTGCAGTGGGTAGGTTGCCTCGGCCTTAATGACATCCGATAGATTTGAGTGTTCCTGAAAGCTCTCCTCGATGGAGTAGGCATTCCGGCATTGCATTTGGACGCTGAGTATCACGCCGAGACAGCCGAGTGAACAACGTGATACTTGCAACTCGGGTCCCTCGGAAACTTCCTGGATAACAGCTTGGCCGCTGACTGAATCGTATTTCGCAATCCGAACACTTACCACGTAATGAGAAAGCGAATGTTTACCTGAGCCGTGAGTGCCCGTTGAAATGGCTCCCGCCATTGTCTGCTCGGTAATGAAGCCGACCGATGGCAACGTCCAGTTTTTTTGACGCTCCAACTCCGATAGGAGCCGTTTGATTTGGCATCCGGCGCCAACCCAAGCGGACTGTAAATTGTTGTTCGCAATCGGTTCTACATGGTTTAGATTCCGCAAATCCAAGAGAACATCGTCGGTTTCGATGACTTTGCTCCACGAATGGAGGCGTCCAATCACTCGTATGCGCTGGCCGCGATGTTGGTTCAGGATGTCGAGTACTTCCTTTTCGCTTGTTGGAGCATAGCTCTTCCGTGGGGTAAGCTGAACGTTCTTGCCGAAATTGTAACGCATACAATGGTTCTCACTCGTGATTGTGGAAATGGGACCTGTTACGATGTCTAGCGAGAACGCTCCGTCGACTGTGCGCTGAATTTTTTGGAAAAGGTATGCAGACGGGCGCAATATTCAAAAATTGAAATGTGATAGATTTGATGCAAACGCCGTTTGAGAAGGATATCCAACGTTTTCGACCGATCTTATTGTCGATTGCAGAAGCGATGATTTCACCAACGCTTCGCGGCCACTTGGAGGCATCCGACCTTGTTCAGCAGACATTCTTGGAGGCTCACTGCAACGCTGAGAAGCTAGCCGGTACTGAAAGCGCGCCCCTGTTTGGATGGCTCCGGATATGCTTAAAAAACAACTTGCTCGACGCTGTCAAACACCTAAAGTCCCAAAAAAATGATTTGAAGCGTCAAATGCGAATCTCCGAACTCGCGGAGTCCTTCGACCGAATGGAGCAGTTACTGGTCGCAGACCAAACATCTCCTAGCCAGATTGCAGAGCGGAACGAACAGATCTTGATCTTGTTAGCCCTTCTTCAAGAAATACCCCCAGATCAAAAAACAGCAGTCATCATGAAACACTTGCGAGGTTGCTCACTCAAGGAGATTGCGGAGGAGCTTAATCGCTCGGAATCGGCAACAGCCGGGCTACTTCATCGAGGCCGCCAGAATTTGGTTGCCGCAATGGAAAGTCGAGGGCAAGTTTAATTGGAGAAACAACCGAATGAGCGACCGCAGGACGAAGACGACATGCTTGTCGAGTTTGAACGTCAGATCGAAAACGATGCTGCGTCATCGGATTCGCAGCGATTGGAATGGCCTCTGCTCGACGCAGTTAACTTCGAGCAACATAAGAAGCTTTTCCAAATTATTGATGATCTTGCTTCGCCCATTCGAACCGCACTTTGCATTGCGGAGTCGCCTCCCACAATTTCAGACTACTGCGAGTTGGAGGAGATTGGCCGCGGCGGTATGGGGGTCGTATATCGGGCAAAACATGTAAAAACTCTCAGGACGGACGCTATCAAAGTAATCCGGCCAGATAGATTGGCAAACGTCGATCCAGAGCGTGCAATGCAGCTGCGGTATCGCTTCGAACAAGAATCGCGGTTGGCGGCTCGCGTTGCCCACCAACACATCGTGCCCGTCTATCAAGTCGGCGAAATGGAAACCGGAATCTGGTTTTCCATGCTCTATGTGGATGGTCCGACACTCCACGAATGCAGCAACGTCAAATCTTTAACCCCAGAAAAGACTGCGAGAGTTATTGAGTGCATCGCTCGCGCAGTGGAAACAGTACACCGCCATGGTATCTTACATGGCGACATCAAACCCCATAATATTCTCCTTGAGCGGGAAACCGAGCGTCCTCTCATCAGCGATTTCGGTCTCGCGGAGTTCGAAACACTCAGACCAGACGGCTATGCTTCCGGTATTGCCGGCACGCCCGCGTATATGGCTCCCGAACTTGCGATGGCAGCGTTGTCCAGAGTTGGATCGAATGACGCGGGGTCGATTCGAAGTGTCTCGTCCGACATCTATTCCCTTGGCGCGACGCTATGGTCGGCATTGGCGGGGTGCTCGCCATGTTACGAAGGCCGTAATCAACAGGAGCAACTCGAGGATGTCGTCTCGCGGAATATGATTTTTGCAGGCACAAAGATCGAATGCATTCCGCTTGGGTTGGAGCGAATCTGTCAAAAGTGTTTGGAGTTCGAGCCATCTGCGCGATACCATTCCGCTGCAGAATTGGCGAACGATTTAGCCGTGTGGCTGAATCGGCCGAGTTGGAACCGGCACTTTCCAGGACTTAGAACTCTGCTCGTGTTGGTCGTGGCTCCAGTGCTAGCCTCAAGTGGAATTCTGGTTTCATTTCTTTTGCGAATGGAAGTGAATGAAGTGTGGATTTGGCTCGCCATGCTCTGGGGCTATGGTCCCCTTTTTGCGACATTTTCTGCGAGTCAGCGATCGAGCCAAGCAACAGAGGCGGCGCGCCGAGAACTGTGGTCTGTTTGGATTGGGCACTGCTGTGCATCGATCGCTTGCTTGACAGCTTGTCGGATTCTATCACAGGACGATCCGATTCGAACTGTCGAAATTTTCTATCCCTGTTGGGCCGCTATTTCATCCGTCACGTTCTTTGCCAAGAGCGGCAATTTTTGGATTGCATATCGATGGTTTGGAGTAGCCTGGTCGTTAGCAGCCATTGTGCTAACCATCGATCGCTTGTTCAGCCCTACGATCTTTGGCATATTCGCCGCCATAACGTGTGTTGTGACAGCACGAGGCGATAAAGCATTTGATGAAAAGTAGATCAAGATTCGAACGATAACTCGCCATGCTGGCGTTTTTAGGCGAGCGGCGGGATCATTACTACCGTAGGATGGGACCTTTGTCCCGTCCGTTTATCCGTTCGGGACGATGGTCCCAAACTACGGGCTGTAGCCATGTTGTTTGCTGGCTAGGCCGATCCCAGGAGTTCGGCACTTTCTAAAATGGATGAGCAAGGTTAGGTTCCAAATTATTAGAAAGCGGATAGATTGTTGTTTGCATTCGGTTTTTTTCAACGAAACCAAACTACACGGAACCTGCCATGGCTAGACCCAATTTCATTGAGTTACCGACTCGCGATCTTTTCGCGAGCCAGATTTTTTTCGAGCGAGTTTTTGGCATGAATATGACGGGGTTTGGGCCATCCTATGCATGCACGCTAACAGGCGATGTCGATATCGGGCTTCAAGCCGATCCGTTGGAAGCGTCCAAAGCTCCCTTACCCGTTATTGAGGTTGAGGACCTAGAGGCGACACTTGCTGCTGTCAAGGCGGCTGGGGCTGTGATTGTCAAACCCATCTTCAGTTTTCCTGGAGGGCGGCGATTCCAATTCCTCGACCCGAGTGGCAACGAATTAGCGGCCATGCAGGCGGACTCAGTCTGATGAACGAGACGAAGTGTGCCCCATCGCTTGGCATCAGTTAGTCGTCAAACATCTGATGCAATCGTCGCCAAGTCTTAATCACACGCGGTAAAAAAGCTTGGGGACGAAACGTGTGCATCAAGCTGTACATTGCAAAACGATTTAGAATCAAATGCCGTAGCGAGAGCTGAAACCCAGCTTGCCAAGTTTCGGCATCAATCGCAATGCCAGTTGCCAACGCCAATTCATTGCGATGCATTTCAATGTATCTTCGGACCACTTCGACCGAAGTGCTGGGCGTCAGGACGAAACACAGCAGTTCTGCCAGGTCGTGTTGCGGGACGCCAACTGCTGCGAGTTCCCAGTCGTACGCGCACAGCTTGAGCTGGCTTCCCTCACTTCGAAACGCAAGGTTGCGCGGGTTGAAATCGTTATGAATGAGGGTCTTGGGCATCTGCTCAAGTTCTCGCCACCACGCTCCCGAGTTCGATATCCAGCGATTGACAAGGGGCCGCATCTCTTCGCCGAGCCAATTTGAAAAGAACTTCCAAGAATGATTCGACAATGCTTCCCACAAGTCATTCATGTTGACCATTTCAGCGGCAAGCCGATTGGGGGCAAGCCAACGCTGTGCGGCCAGCTCCTCTCCACGTTGATACCAAACGCTGTGTATCTGAGCCACGCCTCGAATTGCGGCCTCAATATGGCACTCTCGCCATCCGCTGATATCTTTGGCCGAATTGAGAAGCTCCAAATCAGTAAGAGACTCCAGGACCAAGAGCCATTCCTTCTTCGCTGTATTGTCGATGGCTGCATAGACCTTAGGGGCATGGTCCCTCAAACGTCGGTCCGGTTGTCGATAAAGGGTGATCTCGCGTGTGTGACAGCCCAGTATTCCGAGTCGTTCACGGTGACGAGCGACCGCCCTTCCTACCTGGGAATCACAGGCGCTGGCAACACACTCGGCCACCGCGATTACATCGTGATCGAACGGCTTTGCCTTGACGAACAAATCCACGGACGTGTCGCCAACCTGGTCCGCGAAGCTGATTCTGTATTTCCCTAGGCCTGCGTACTGTGAACAATACCACGCAGCAAGCTCGGTAGTAATGCTTTCTTTGGTTGCGTCTGAATACGCTTCGACCGAAGAAACGCAGATCGAATCGTCTGCATGGTGGGCTCGAAGTATGCCCTGGAAGAATTGCGTGTCCGCACAGAAACGATCGCGAGATTGATTCGATTTCCTGCGAGACACATCAGGAAGAATGCCGCAACGGACGTAGGCTGCGAAATACCGATCAAGTAGCTCAGCGTCCAACGTTGGACAGTCGATCGCTAGCCCTGAAAGAAGTTCCAGCGAATTTGTGGAAGACACCTCGTTTCTGTTCTGGTCTTCCAACAGTTCAGGTAGCGTTCGATTTTCCTTTGTCGCCGGCCTTGCAAAGAAGAAGCTCCGCAACCGATAAAGCGGATGTGCTGGCCTGGAGGCCGCGGTTCGCAGTTGAGCAAGCCATTCGCGGTAGGGAGTTAGCTTGATCGGATAGCCGTACAAATTCATCCAGAGCACGAACTCTTGCCATCGGCGTGCCATCGGGTTAATCAAATGAATGACGCGCCATGTTTCGGTGGTACTGCAAACAAGTTTAACGATCGAATCGGCGACGTAGTCGACCGTACAGCAATCGAGCGACCAATTGAGGTTCGGAGCAGAGCCCATTTCGATACATCCGCGTATCATAGCCGAAAGTAGGTCATCAGAATTGGATATCCCCGTGTGGCCATCACCGGTAATGAGTGCCGGGCGAAAAACAGTGGCTGGCAAGCCACGCTCATTGGCTCGGCGAACCAGCGATTCGGCGACGCACTTGCTTTGGGCATATCCGAGATGCAACCCGTTTAGGTAGGGCAACATTTCGTCTCGCTCGGTAATCGTGTCCAGATGAGACGACGTATAACATGTAGCGATAGAAGAAACAAAGCAAAAAGGCTTGAGCTTACCAACACACGCTAGGCGTAGCAGTTCTCTGGTCCCAAGGACATTGATATCGCGCAGACCCTCGTACGGAAGAACCCAGTTCACGTTGGCCCCGCAATGATAAATTTCGTCTATCTGCGATGCGAGAAAAGCATAGTCGCGTTCCGATAGGCCAACCTGCGGCAGCCGCAAATCTCCTTCGACGACATGCAAACGCAATTCGAATTTGGGATCCCATATTCCATATTGACTTAGGTTCATGCGGACGCGATCGACGGCATCCGCACCTGAATCGCGAACCAAAACATAGATACTTGCCTGTGTGTCACGAAGCAGAGCCCGCAGCAAATAGCCTCCCAAGAAACCGGTTGCCCCCGTTAGCAGAATCGAGCTCGGGGTGGATACGCTGGGCTGACACTTGCTCGGAAGAATGTCTGGAGGCAAGATGCTGTCCGCTAACATCCTGTCCAATAGCGAGGTATCTTCTTTCAAAATAAAGTGATCGAGCGGGTCCGCAGATGAGGAGGCTCGCAGGAATAATTCAAGAGCATCAACATTTGGGTAAAGCAATAAGAGGGCGTCAGGAACCGGACTCTGCAATTGGGTGGAGATCCCGATCATCAATTCGATCGCGGCTAGCGAATCCAGTCCGTATCTCGCCAAGGGGACGCGTCGATCGATGCTACTGGGGGAGACCTTTAGGCATTCCGCGACGAGTTCTATCAACCAAGGTGTATTTG
>JANODW010000094.1:0-15007 GCA_031412875.1 Pirellula sp.
GCCCCGGGAGCAAACGGCACGGAACCGAAAGATATCCCGATGGCAATGGTTCGATTGCCTGCCAGCGATACGCCGACCGGAGCGCTCGTCATTTGCCCAGGTGGCGGTTACGGCGGTTTAGCCATGGGACATGAAGGCAAAGAAATGGCGGAATGGGCCAACGAAATGGGGCTGGCTGCCATCATTTGCGACTACCGTCATCGAGGCAAAGGCTACGGCCATCCAGCACCCTTGCAAGATGCCCAACGCGCAATTCGCCTGGTACGGGCCAAGGCTGCCGATTGGCACATCGATCCGGCCCGTGTCGGAATCCTCGGCTTTTCGGCAGGAGGGCATTTGTGTTCGACCGTGCTCACCCGGTTTGATGCCGGAGATCCTCAAAATGCCGATACCATCGAACGGCAATCGTCCCGTCCTGACTACGGAATTCTGGCTTATCCTGTCATCCTTTTTGGCCAGCCAGCAACTCACAAGGGGAGCGAACGCAATCTGCTCGGCGAATCGCCCGATCCCAAAGTGCTGGCCAGTTTCCAAAGCGATTTGAACGTGACCAAAGAGACGCCTCCCACATTCTTGTTCCACACCTTGGAAGACAAAGCGGTTCGGCCCGAAAACTCCGTCGCATTCTATTCGGCCATGATTCGCCAGGGAGTTCCCGGTGAACTGCATGTCTACGAAAAAGGGCCTCACGGCGTAGGGTTGGCAAAAAAAATCCCAGGTACGTCGGATTGGTCCAATGCCTGCCGACGCTGGTTGGAAGTCAACCAATTTGTGAAGGCAAAGTAGGTCGCCATTCGATTTCCACACACGCCTTTGAGCATTTCCCTGACCAAGCTAACTCAATTGACCTCGACCGCTCCGTCAGCCATCGCTGTTCTCGAACTGAACGGTCCGCTTGCGATCGATTACTTGCATCGCCTATGGCGCCCCAACCGAGGCGAAAAGGATTTGGAGATCAACGCAATTCGATACGGATTCACCCAGATCGATGGCCAATCCAAAGGCGAGTCAGTCGTGGTTTGCAGGACCGGCGAGCAACGGGTCGAAATCCATTGCCACGGCGGTCGCATGGCCTCCGAAATCATCCGCCAAACGCTTGTTGCGTATGGGGCCGTAGAGCATTTGCCGGCTCTGGGCTGCGATGGATCGGACGGGTTGAACGAGGCTGGGCTGAACGAGGCGGGGCTGATCGAGGCGGAGGCCCGGCAGGACTTGATTCATGCGACCACATTGCGAACCACTTCGATTCTGTTGGATCAAATGCGCGGCGCGCTTCAGAGGGAGTTCGCTGCCATAGAGTCGTCTCTGCATTCCGGAGACTCTGTGGATGCTATGTCCCGCTTGAAAAGGCTCGAATCGCGAGCCCAGCTCGGAAGCCATTTGATTGCGCCCTGGCAAGTCGTATTGGCAGGGCCTCCGAATTCCGGCAAAAGCAGCTTGCTCAATTTGCTCTTAGGATATGCCAGGGCCATCGTCCATGAACAAGCAGGCACCACTCGCGACCTGCTCTCGGAGAAATCGAGCTTCGATGGATGGCCGATGGATTTGATCGATGGCGCAGGAATTCGCGTCGCCAACGATGCCATCGAGGAAACGGGAATCTCACAAGCACTCGATCGTATCGCGTCGGCAGATTGTGTCCTTTTGCTCGTCGACAAAACCACAGGCTGGACCGAAACACATGCCGAAATCGCACGTATTTGCGGTGGCAGATGCGTGTTGGTGGAGACCAAATCGGATTTAGCAACGCCCTTTTCAAACGGCGGTAACAGACGCCAAGTCGACATTCCAACGTCCCTTGCCAACGCGTTTTCAGCAAAGATTGAGACCAGCAGCGTCACAGGCCATGGGCTGAAGGAATTAATCGATGCGGTCGTCCAGTTCTTGGTTTCCGACGCGTTGCAACCCGGCGAGCCGATCCCCTTTCGCGCGCGTCATCGAAACTGGATTGCAGAGCACTTGAGGCTCCTACCCAGCAACAGCCTTTGACCGAATAAGCGTTTGAGCGAATGCGATTGAACTGATCTGAGGTCCATCTCGTACCGGTACGGGGTTCCAAACCATTGATGAGCAAACATCCAATATGCTAGAAATTCGAAACTTAAAAAAATCCTACGCGGAGCCGACAGGCCATCGCCTTCTCATTCTCGACGTGCCTGAATTGGACATCGCCCAAGGGGAGCAGGTGGTCCTGCGAGGCGAGAGCGGAGGTGGCAAAACCACGTTGCTTCATATCATTTCGGGGATTATTGCGGCCGATAGCGGTTCGATCAAACTGGACGGCAAGGAGCTGACCCAATATTCCGAGTCCACTCGCGACCGAATTCGCGCGGACAAAATGGGCTATGTGTTTCAGACGTTCAATTTGCTTCCCGCATTCACTGCGTTGGAAAATGTAAGGCTGGGAATGACCTTCGCGAAAAAGAAAATGAATGCGGCTCGCGCGAAAGAGCTGCTTCATAAAGTTGGCCTATCCGACCGTATGCATTACCTGCCGAGCCAACTATCGGTTGGGCAGCAGCAACGGGTGGCCGTCGCCCGGGCACTTGCCAACAAGCCACGACTGTTGCTCGCAGATGAACCGACAGCGAACGTGGACCCATCCAACCAGAAACGCATCATCGACTTGATTCAGGATGTATGTCGAGAGGAATCCGTCGCCATCTTGTTGGTCACGCATAGCGATGAAATTGCAAACCGATTTGAACGTGTCGAAAGGCTGGAACAGATCAACCTGGCCTTCGCTCATCCATCCGCTTCGGAACACTAAAATCAATACGGACCCTCGATAACGATGAATTTGATCTCTATTGCTGTTCGCAACCTCACCTATCGCAAACTGCCGACGGCATTGACCATGCTCTCGATGGCGCTCGGTGTCGCCCTAGTTGTGCTGGTTCTATCCATCTCGGGTGTCATCGAGAAAACCTTCGAACGCACCGGCAACGTCGGCTACAACTTGATCGTCGGCGCGAAAGGGAGCGACGTCCAATTGACCTTCAACACGGTTTTCTTTTTGAGCCGACCGGTCGAGAACATCAAGTATTCCTACTACATGGAGTTCATGGCCGGCGACGGACGGCAACGAGAATACCAACGCATTGGCGGGATTCTCGACGAACCCGAACGCAACGGTGCGTACAGCAGTTCTATCCAAGGAGGATTTGCGATCCCGATGTGCATGGGGGATTACATCGACGTGTTCCGCTGCGTTGGGACAACGCCGGACTATTTTAATTTGCTCAAGCACGGAGATAACAACGACCGGGAATACCGCTTTGCCAATGGGAGAAACTTCGTCGATTACTCCGAGGAAAATGGATTCTTTGAAGCAGTCGTGGGCTCTCAAGTCGCCGCCCAGATGAAACTGAAACTGGGCAGTGAGATCTTCGCATCGCACGGGTCCACCGAAGGGGAACAACACAATCAAGCCTTCAAGATCGTAGGCATCCTCGAGCCGACCGGAACGCCCAATGATCGCGGTGCGTTTATTAATATCGAAGGTTTCTATCTGCTCGAAGGGCACATCGCTCCGGATCGGGATGCAATGACAGGAAAAGAAGTCAAAGGTTCGGCGGTGTCGCCCGTTCGCGAATCTCCTCTATCAAAAGTGCGATTGCCAATCGACAAACGCGAGGTAACCGCCGTCTTGGTCAAGACCGAAGGGATGAAAGGGATTGGATTGCAGCGTCAAGTGAACAAGTCTTCGAGCGCGCAAGCAGTTTCGCCCATCAGCGTGATCAGCGGCTTGCTCGGAATCTTTGTGACGCCGATCAAATGGGCTTTGCTGGCCATTACGAGTTTGGTCTGCATCGTAAGCGCGATCAGTATCCTGGTCGGCATCTACAATAGCATGAATGAGCGCAAGCGAGACATTGCCGTCATGCGGGCGCTCGGGGCGTCTCGAGACCACATCACGGCAATCATATTGGTGGAATCGGTTTTGATTGCAACCGGAGGCGGGCTGATCGGATGGATCGTAGGGCATGCGGTCGGTCCCTTGAGCAATGCTTGGACAGAACCCTCCACGGGCGTGCATATCGATTTCTTTAGCATCAATTCGACGATGGAGCCGTTTATCGTTCCAGGTCTGATTTTGATCGGAGTGCTTGCTGGGATTATTCCCGCTCTATCGGCTTACCGTACCTCCGTCGCGAAATCGCTTTGATTCCGTTGTGTTCTATTCGGATTCCTTCAGAGTAAGCTGGGCTCGGCTCAATTGGAACGACTTGGTTTCTCCTTCCATGAATAGCACGCGCGCCATGCGTCGAATCCCACGCCCCTCCACCGATGTCACGGTGCCGGTCCCATAACTCGGGTGCACCACTCTCGACCCGGCTTCAAATCGATCGACTGGAGTTCCGCCTGGAGTCATCGCGGCCGTGACTTGCGCCGCGGTCTTTAATGCGCCGACAGGAATCTTTCGATTGAGCCCCTCCAGCCGCTTGGAAAGGGACCCAAGATTATCCTCTGAACCGCTGGTCACCTCCGCTTTTTCATCCAACAGAATGTCCATCGTAGGATCGGTTCCGATGGACTCGTTTGCGACGGCCCACTCAGGTGCCGTGTCCATCGTGGGCTGCTTGCGCACGGCCGGATTGCGCACTGCCGGAACCCCTTTGGACTTGGGACGTTTGTGCAAAAAACTCTGCGACTCCCAGTCTTCTTCGGCGGAATCCCCAAAATCTCCGTCATCATATTCGTCCTGGCTGGCAAAGGGATCGCTCAAATCCACAATCTCCATTTCCGCCCGCGGCAACTCCATTAAAAACGAACTGGGGCAACTCATACGCGAACTGCCGAAACCACGCGATTTCGCAATGCTCAACTGCAACCGATTGCGAGTGCGGGTAATGCCAACAAAGAACAGCCGCCGCTCCTCCTCCATCTGCGCCGGATCGTACATCGAGCGTTTGTGAGGCAGGATCTCTTCTTCGACAGCAATGATAAAAACATTATCGAACTCCAAACCTTTCGCGGAATGCAGCGTCATCAATGTGACTTTGTTGTCGTGGTCCGTGATTCCGTCGGCGTCGCTGATGAGTGTCACCTGTTCCAAGAATCGTTCGATGGCATTGCCATCCAGATCCTGACGATCGACCTCGGCTGCGTCGGCGATGAGCTCGTTGATGTTCCCTTGGATACTCTCGTCGGGCGTTTCGGTTTTTCTCGCAGAGAGATAAGCGACGTACTCTGTCTTGGCGACCAGTTGCTGAATCATTACCGATAACGGACCGCTCGAGAGATGCACCAATTCATCGTACAATGCTAGAAACTGGCGTGCGCCGGACGTTGCCTTTTTGCTCATCAGGCCGTGTTCTACGACGGCCCGAAGAGCGACCAGCATGGGAATATCCTTCGATCGCGCCAACTCGGTTACCTTGGCCAACGATTTCTCTCCGAGCCCACGTGTTGGGACGTTGATAATCCGCTCGAACGAGATGTCATCGGTGGGATTGTGCACCAACCGCAGGTAGGCCAACAAGTCCTTGATTTCTTCCCGATGATAGAATCGATAACCGCCGATCAGTTGATAGTTCAACTTGCGACGCAGCAACGCCGCTTCCAGAAGTCGCGAGTGGGCATTGGTGCGATACAAAATAGCAAAGTCTTTGGGCTTGGCCGTTTTATCCATCACCGCAGCCACGATTTGGTCGGCAATGTTGTCGGCTTCCTCACGCGCCGAAGCGTACGAATAAAGCCGGACGGCAGCACCCGAGTCGCGAGTGGGAATCAGTTGCTTGGCCTTTCGACGCGTATTGCACGAAATCAATGCATCCGCCACCGAAAGCACTTCTGGAGTGCTCCGATAGTTCTGCTCCAAACGCACTGTCACGACGTTGGGATAGTCCCGCTCAAAGTTGAGGATGTTGGAAATGTCTGCACCGCGCCATCCGTAAATCGACTGGTCTGGATCCCCGGTTACGTTGAGGTTGGGGTAGTCATACGAAAGCGCGCGAACGATTTGATACTGAGCCAAATTCGTATCTTGGTATTCATCTACCAATATGTAACGATGCTTGGAGTCGAGCTCGCTGCGCAAGTCCGGACTGGATCGCAATATCGACGCAGTATGCATTAGCAGATCGTCAAAATCGACCGCGTTGTTTTGCAGCAAAAACTTTTGATACGCGGGATAGACTTTCGCGAGAACTTTGTCTTTGCTCGAATGCTGCTCTCCCTGAAGCATCTCGGGGGTGATGACCCGATTCTTGAGGCTGCTGATCCCTTTTGCAATCTCCCCGATGTTTAAATGGGTCAACGAAACTTCGGCTGCCACGATCGCATGCTGCATCGCTCTTTTGGCATCGTCCGTATCGAAGATCGAAAAATTTTCCGAGACCCCTACCATACGACCATACCGACGCAGGAAACGAGCGCAATATCCATGAAACGTGCCTAACCAGACAGGTTCGTCGCCGCACAGTTTCTTCAGCCGGTTTTTCATCTCCTGGGCCGCTTTGTTTGTAAATGTCAAAGCGAGAATCGAATATGCCGAGATTCCTTGGTCCAGTAAGTTTGCGATGCGATGCGTGACGACGCGAGTCTTTCCACTCCCCGGCCCCGCCAACGTCAAAAGCGGTCCTTCGACGTGCGTCACCGCCTTGCGCTGCGCGTCATTGAGGCACTCGAGAATCGATGGTTTTTCTGTCGACATAGCCCTGGCTCCAACTGTCCAGCAAGACACCTTAAATTCGGAAATCGTCCTGTTCGTTTAGCAAGGACTTTCAACGAAGTCACCCTCTTTCAGGGCCAGCGAACTCATGACGCCCAGTATCGCGTATTGCCCAGCACCTTCCAAGGGCTAGCCGTCCGAGTATTGCCTCCTTGCTATAACTGAATACCCTTGGTGCAGACCCTCTTAGTTATTCAAACCACAAATCCTTATGATCGATCCCAATCCAACACGCCCCATTAGCCTCGCTGCTTTGCGAGCAAGCGGATGGCAAAGCCGTTCCATCAAAGAAGAAATCCGTTCCAATTTCGTACGAATGCTCGCTAAAGGGGAAACCCTTTATCCAGGCATCGTCGGATTCGAGGATACGGTCATTCCCGAGCTAAATATTGCATTGATCGCCGGACATGACATGCTGTTCCTGGGGGAAAAAGGGCAAGCCAAGAGCCGATTGATGCGTACCCTGGTTCGATTCTTGGATGAATATATCCCCTTTCTCGACTTGCCCAACGTTCCCGTCCACGAGGATCCCTACCACCCGATCACGCAAACCGCCAAAGACTTCCTCAGTCAACACGCCGAAGATCAAGTGCCGATCGGCTGGTGGCACCGATCGGAACGCTATGTGGAGCGGTTGGCGCCCGGAACCAAATTTGCCGACGTTATCGGCGAAATTGACCCCTCCAAACTGACCGGTGGTGTGAGCATGGGTTCCGAAGCGGCACTGCACTTCGGATTGATTCCACGCATGCATCGCGGCATTTTTGCCATGAATGAACTTCCTGAACTCGATGAGCTCGTTCAAGTAGGATTGTTCAATATCCTTGAGGAACGCGATGTCCAAATACGCGGATACCCAATTCGATTCGATTTGGACATCTTCATTTTGTTTTCCGCAAATCCGAGCACCTACAACCGCAGCGGAAAAGTCATCCCTCAGCTCAAGGACCGAATCGGTTCCTTGATTCAAACCCATTACCCCATCGATCGCGATCAAGGTATCCAAATCCTGCAACAAGAATGCGGACTGGATCTGGGTGGGGAGTACCCGGTGCAGATCCCTTACTTTATGACCGAGATCATCGAAGAAATTACCGCTCAAGCCCGCAAGAGCAAGTATGTCGATCAGGCATCCGGGGTCTCGGCACGATTTTCGTTGTCCAACTTCCGAACGATGATCGCCTCGGCCCGCCAGCGAGCTGTCCTTCTAGGAGAAAAGCTTGCCGTCCCCAGGATTAGCGACCTGGGACACTTGTACACTTCCTCGTTGGGAAAACTTGAGGTCGATTTGATGGGCAGCCACCAAATGACCGAACGAAAAATCCTGGATTCGCTCGTATCCAACGCCATCAAAGTCGTCTTCGAGCAATACGCCACCGAGCACGGGGTCGGTCAAATTGCAGAAATCTTCAACAAAGGGGTTCGCATCGAAGTCGGCGATCTTTTACCAAGTTCCGCTTATGCGGAGAGGCTCAAGCATGTGCCGCCCGTTTGGGAAACCGCCTTCGAAGTCAATGCAACGGACAATCCAGCCGTGCGAGCTTCCTGCGTCGAGTTTGTTCTTGCGGGCCTATATAGCTTGGACAAAATTAGTCGGGCAAGCAAACATGGCAAAGTGAGCTACGATGTTTAAAAACCAGTCAGGGGACGCCCTTACTCAGGGATTTCAACCGAACGTATTTTCACAAGCGTGACTTGATTGCCCGCTTCGTTGAAGATCGCTTCGTTCATAAGCTCTCGCATCAGCATTACGCCGCGGCCGCGCGGTTTTTCGAGCAATTCTTCGGTCGTGGGGTCAGCGACGTTGCGATGATCAAAGCCCTCCCCTTGATCCATAATGGTCAAGGTGGCTTTGGTGGGAGTCACCTCAAAAACCAGCCGAATCCATTTTTCAGGATCACGCTTGTTCCCATGTTCGATCGCGTTGACTACCGCTTCCTCGATCGCCATCTGAATGCGAAAGACATCCATTCCTTCCCAGCCAGCAGAGCCCAGAGCGGTCATCAACTCCTCGATGGCAGCATGTCCCACGTCGAGATCGCTGGGCAGAGTTTGATCGTATAACCATTGATCCTGAACAGACATCATGCTCGCACCAAGAGGGGAACCCTAAAGCTTAAACGCTGAGATTGCGTCCACTTCCGATTTGCGAAGATCAAAGACACGATCCAATTTGGTGATCGTGAAAACTTCCTTGATTTCGGCTCGCAGGTTACAGAGCTTGAGCCTCCCGTTGGCTGCTTTCACTTTGTTGTTCAGCGAAATGAGCTTATTCAATGCAGCGCTGGACATGAACTCCACATTGTCGAAATTCAGTAGGACTTTGCTTCTCTTGTCCACCATGACCAATGCGTTCAACTCTTCTCCGAGCTGCTCGATGCTGCCTGAATCAACGATTTTTTTGTCGACAAAGCGGATAACACTGACATCGTCAACTTCGGTAATGGTAATTCGTCGATAGGTCGACATTTGGGTTCTCTACTTCAATCCCGTGTGAAAAAGGAGGACGCGGATGCGACTGGCTGCGGAATAGAACCAGCCAATTTGCATGGCTATTAGATTAAACGAACCGAGTCCAACGAGCAATGAACCTAGGGGCATGTCCTCCTATGAATCTGAGAATTCTTGCTCCCGGCTGTCACTTTGGTTTGGCCGGCACAACGGGCAAATTTCCGCTGGGCATTCCCTGCGGCTTGACGATCGGATACGGCGATTTGGCTTTGCCGCTCGACATCGGCTCGGAAAGCGGCGCACCGGCGATCGCGGCCAACACGAATGTGACCACAAAATACATCGCATAATGCAGCAGAGCTTGACCAATATCCAAATCCATCGCCGCTAGCGATCCGACCGTACCCACCACAAACATCAGCGCTAAAAAGATCGCAAACGGGATCGGTCCCACGTCCGCCAACGTCTTATTGCCCATGTAATAAGCCAAAAACCAATAGAGCCCCCAAGTCACCGCGAAAACCAAAGCGCAAACGCCAACTCGCGATGCCCTCTCTTTGCCCGAATACTCTTCCAACTCGTCGTCATGAAAAAAAGAATACCCAACCCAAGCCAATGGAAAGGCAAGCGCAACGGCACCCAATCCCATCAACAGCCAGGGTGTTTCGGCAAGCCCAAACCGTGCGAAAAGGACACCTCCCAAGGAAACGATCGCCACGATAGCGGCAATGATCCCTTCCTGCTTCGAAAGCTTAAACTCCGCTCGTTTCAGCGGTTTAAGGATCGCGACCCCCTTGGAATCCTTGGGGCCTACTTCGGGCGCATGGATCACCACCTCCTGCGACTTGTCAGGAACGATCAAGTCCTTTTTGCACTTGGGGCAAGGGCCTTTCTTGCCTGCATATTTATCGCTGACCGTAAAACGAGATAGGCAGCCAGGACAGGTTACGGAAATTGGCATAAGGTGTTTTCTTGGTTGACTCGGATTGGCGACGCCAGGATACGCGGGCGAATCTATAGTTAACCAGTCAACGCCGGGACTTGCAAGAACACCAACGTTCTTCTTAGCCACCGATTCCCCATACGATGAGTCAGAAAAGGTAGGATGGAACCATCGTCCCGTCCTATCGCCCCCTTATCGACCTTGTATCAACCTTGGCGATGTGTGTTCGGAGAAGATCGCTCGGGACAACGGTCCCAAGCTACAACGGTCCCAAGCTGCAATCGAATGGAATTGCCGCGGACGCGATTGCCTCGCTGGACAACGGTGCTTGAGGTACGAACGGTGCTTGAGGTACCAAAGGTGCCTTCGGCCGAGCTGCGGCGATTTGCTCAAACAGCCGAACGCGATCGATCGGTTTGGTTGCAAAGTCATCGCAACCGGCGTTTATGCATTTTTCCCGATCGCTATTCATGGCATGGGCCGTCAACGCAATGATGTGACCGCGATACCCTTTGGCTCGGAGCAGCGCTACGGCGCCATACCCGTCCAGCACCGGCATCTGCATGTCCATCAGTAGAACATGGAAAGGTTTTCCGTCGCCGTGGGCTTCCAAAGCGGCTTCTGCCGCCAGTTGGCCATTCCCAACGATCGACACCACCGCTCCGGCTTTACGCAGTACGAACGAAATCAATCGCTGATTGTCGGGACCATCTTCGGCCAAAAGGATACGCATGCCCACGAGAGCGTTTTCCGTTGGCAAACCCTGGCCGCGTCCATTTGGGACAGCAGCAAGCAACTTGGACTGGGACATGTCGATCATCTCTACGCCTTGCATCGATCTGGCATCGCCCGATCCAACCTGGATCACCGCGCGAAAACAGGAGCCTTCGCCGGGCGATGACCGTGCGATGAAGACATCCCCTCCCATCATTTCAGATAACCGTTTGCAGATCGTTAGCCCCAACCCGGTTCCACCGAATTGACGCGTCGTCGATGTGTCAGCTTGGGTGAACGGTTTGAAAAGTCGCTCTCGCTGCTCTAGCGACAACCCCATGCCGGTGTCTTCGACGTCGAATTCCATTTTCGCCACCTCGCCAGGAACGTAACGGATGATAACTCGCACACTTCCTTGATCGGTAAACTTAATCGCATTGCTGACCAGGTTTAGAATCACCTGACGCAATCGGATCGGATCGGTCATGATCAACGACGGCACCGCTGTTTCGAAATGGGACTCCAACGTGAGCCCTTTGGCTCCTGAACGCACTCGCATGAGCGAAAGCACCCCTTCGATGATGGATATCGGTGAGTAAGGGACCGAGTCCACTTCCAGCTTGCCGGACTCGATTTTCGCCAGATCAAGGATATCGTTGATGATCCCTAACAAGTGCTCTCCGTTTCGCTGGATCGTTTGAACCGCTTGAATGCGACGTTCCGGATCGTTTTGAAAATTGCGTTCCTCTAACAACAGGTCGGTAAACCCGAGAATCGCAGTCATCGGGGTTCTTATCTCGTGACTCATGTTGGCGAGAAACTCACTCTTGGATTGATTTGCCGATTCCGCCACCAACTTGGCGCGTGTCAAATCATCTTCGAATTGCTTTCGTTCGCTGATGTCTCGCCCTTCGAGCACCAACCAAACAATGTCTCCGTTTTCATCCAGTACCGGCTTGATCGAGAAATCGATGGTTTTGGTAAGCCCTTGCTCTGTCGGATACTGACTCTCGAATCGCACTAGCTCTCCGCCACCTGCTCTTGCAATCGCATCCTTGACCTTGACAATCAACGAATCGGAGGGGACGCACCAGGGTGTCGCCCAGAACGGCTTGCTCAAAACGTCCGCCAAACCAAGATTGGCAAAATCAAGCGCGGTTTTGTTGACGTCGAGCACCCGCCCATCGACATCTAGTAGGCTAGTCAATTGAAACGTTTGATCAAACAGAGCGCGTGACTTGCGTTCGGTCAGGACCAACTGATCTGTCTTGGCACGAAGCTCCGCGGTCATTGACGTCGCCATGGCCTCCGCTTTGCGCCGCGCATTGGAGAAATTCCAAACGATGACGACAAGCGTTGTGACCAGCAAAAATGCGGTGACCGCTAAAAGGACAGGAATAAAGCCCCACGACAACGTCTTGGCCGCATTCTCTTCCACCTCCAGCGCGCGAGCGCGGGCTTGGATCGTCAATTCATCTATCGCAGACCGATGCTCAACATAAGCACCCCGCAGTTCACCGTGGATGAGTTCTTGAGCGCGCTGAAAGTCCCGGCTGTCGATCAAGGGAATGAGTTGCTCCCTGCAAATTTTGAAAAAACGCCTCGCCGGTTCGCTCGATGTCTCCACCAACAATTTTTTGACAGGACCTGGACGCAACACGCTACTCCAATACGTGTGCCGACTCTCATACTCCTCCTCCATCCGCCTCAAGTTCGCTTCCAACAAGTCGTGATCCGCTGATCGCATCGGACTGGCCAATTCGAGAACAGTCAAATAGCTCTCGATCGCATACATGGGCGGAGGCAGAATGTCCGCTACGAGGTCCTTCTGTTCGATAATCTCCGTGTACATTTGACCGCCAATCTTGATTCGATCAATGGTCGAAAACATCGTTACAGCCAAACATACAAATCCAATCGCCAGCGATATACTGAGTATCCACACCGGCCGAACGCTCGACCCTTCCGAAGCGACTCCCAAACGAGCACTGCCTACACCGCCCTGTCCAGTTTGCGGCATGATGGCTCGCCAAAGACGCCAAACAATCAAGGGTGCCGAAAGCGCTGCCATGGTCAACGCGTCGATCAAGGTCTGAGCGATCCAGGACAAGTCCGATGCAAAGAGAGGCAAGAAGTACATGATCGGCACTTCCACCGAAACGATGATGAAGAAAATCTCCAGCATCAATTTAAATATCCGAAATCCAGACCCGTTGTGGGACTCTTGAAACAAGTAACTCTTCATAAACGTGCAGCTATAAAATCGACAGAGAACGGAGCTAGAAAGTTTGCTCCATCGCAGACACCAAGGGAGCAGGAAAGCATATCACTTGCCTAAAACCCGCCTTGAAACCAATGTGAAATCCCTGACTTTGCACACTTTTTTTCCCTCTCGCAACCGCAAAATGCGAAGTCGATTCGACGCTCCACCCGCCATCGGGTACACGCCAATTCCTCCTAGAGGGGCAGCCTGAAAATGAATCCAAAAAGCACCTATTTCTCTTGGGTGGAGCCGCCCACCTTGATGGGGGATACGAATACGCGCAAGGCGTGCTCGATCCATCTTTAGCTATCCCCAAGAAAAACAACTGACTGAGCCGGAGCTCCCTCGCTCATGCGTGGGGTGCAATTCTCGGCCAGCGCAGACAGTCTCCAAAGGTTTGTGCGTTGCGTTTAGAACTCGGCTAGAAAGGGACGATTGCTACTTGGAACTCAAATAGTCAACCGGGATCGGAATCCCCTTGAGAACGCCTTCAACCACGATGTTTCGTTTCACAACACCTTGGAATCGGCAAACAATCAACCGGGGCTTGCGAACCTTTAGCAATTCGCACATGACGATCAGCCTGTCGCCGGGCACGACGGGATCCCGAAACCGAACGTCTTCCAAACCGCCGAATCCCACCATGGAATCGCCGAGAAGTTTGTATTTGTGCGAACAATAGCAACAAACTTGTGCTACCGCCTCGAGCATGACGATTCCAGGCATGAGCGGCATACCCGGCATGTGACCGCGCACCCAAAATTCTTGGTCGGTGATGTCTTTGTAACCAACACAGGCAACGCGAACAGGGTCTTCATGGACAATCGCGGTCAACTGTTCCATTTCAAAACGCTGCGGATTGTACTTGCGGATCTCGTCGATGTCCGCAATGACATTATCGAAGTCGATCTGGTCTGGATCGAAAATGAAATCTTTTGTGACCACTAGCCTACTCCGATTCTCGCCTTTTACGGCTCAGTAAACGCCGTTAGCAGCATTCTTGCCTGGGAAAGAAACTAGGTTCGAACCTTTCGGCGCTTCGATTTCCGAGCTTTGCTGTTGGCAGCCCGCTGGCCGTGGTTGGCTTTTTTCAATTTCCGGTGAGGTTTTGTCATGATCCTGAATGTTTTTTAAGAGTTTGAAGACCTTTTCCCAACGCTCTAGTCGTTTCGGGGAGGATAGAATACCAGGATTGTCCGCCAGTGCAAAGGCAATTTTGACTTGCCGCAATGCGACTCTCAGGCATACTATACCAATAGATTTGTAATTCCATGCTACGAAGCCTAATCGTCTGGATTGGTTTTGTACTTCAACTTTTTCGCACTTTGGTTTTTGAGGTAATACGATGGCAGTGATGGTATCAGAAGAGGCTGCTTTGGAACTGAAGCGGGCCCATTCCGAAAGCAACCTTACCCAGGACACTTTCGTTCGAGTTGGTGTTTTGGCGGGTGGTTGTGCAGGTTTCGAGTATTCCTTGAGCTTCGATGACAAATTTGACGAGCAAAAAGACAGCCAATACGACCAACACGGCGTCCGAGTGGTTGTCGACAAGAAAAGCGCTCTCCTGCTAGACGGTGCAGTCATCGGTTGGCACAAAAGCCTTGAACGCCAAGGGTTTACTTTTGAAAACCCAAATGCCACCAAGTCCTGCGGTTGCGGCAAATCCTTTCAGTAGTGCGAACAGCTAGCTGAAAGCTACCAGCCGTAGTTTGGGACCATTGTCCCGAACGAACAAAACCATTGTCCTGGACTAACAAGATCATTGTCCTGGACTTACAGACGGACGGGACGATGGTCCCATCCTACGGTAGCATTGATCCTGCCGTTCGCCGTTTCTTTATTGCCGCCATCGCCTGTTCCTCCTGTTCCCAAGCTCCCGCTTGGGAACGACCGGCAACAGGCTTTCTTGCAAATCAAGGCCCGATCGGGTGGACGCTTTTTGGTAAATCGATTGCGTCTC
>JANODW010000095.1:0-2712 GCA_031412875.1 Pirellula sp.
CGCGGACGTAGTTTGGGACCATTGTCCCGAACGAACAAACGGACGGGACACAGGCAAACGGACGGGACACAGGCAAACGGACGGGACAAAGGTCCCATCCTACGGTAGTAATGATCCTGCCGCTCGCCTTGGGACGGGCCAGTGAGATGCAATGCGAACACATTGAGATCGCGCCCATAAAAAAAGGCCCGAGTCTTCTCGAGCCTTTTTTTGTGCTGAACCCCATTCAAACCATCGGTTTGAAAGGACGATCTAGGAAACCGTGTAAGCCGTCTCGGCGTGGTCGCTCAAGTCTAGCCCCATCTTTTCTGCATCTTCGGTAGGTCGAAGCCCGATCGTGAAATCGATCAGCTTGAGCAAAACAAACGTAATGATACCCGAATAGAGAATAGTCACGGCAACCGCTTTGAACTGCCACATCAATTGATCGGTGTTGCCGTAGTAAGCACCTCCAAGCCGGTTGACGCCGAAATCCTTGATCGCGAAAACCCCAGTCGCCATCGCACCCCAGATACCGGCCATGCCGTGAACACCAAAAACATCCAGCGAGTCATCGTACTTCAGTGCAGGCTTCACAAACGCGACGAAAATGTAACTTACAATCGTCGCCCCTGCCCCGATTACAATCGCGGCCCACACCTCCACAAATCCCGCCGCCGGCGTGATGCCAACCAACCCAGCTACCGCGCCGGTAATCATCCCCAATACCGTTGGCTTGCCATTGCGAACAATCTCGATGAGCGACCATAGAAGTCCTGCCGTTGCAGCCGCCACCTGGGTAGTCACAAAAGCGCGAACGGCTTGAGGGGACGCACCAAACGCACTACCGCCGTTGAAGCCAAACCATCCAAACCACAACATGCCTGCACCGAGAACCGCAAACGGCAAATTGTGAGGAGGCATAATCTGCTTGGGGAAACCGCGTCGTGGACCAATCACCAGGCAGCAAACCAACGCAGCAATGCCCGCGTTGATGTGAACGACTGTACCGCCCGCAAAGTCCAAAGCCCCTACAGGATAATTTTCCGCGTCGAACGATCCCAACCCAAAAATAGGATGAACTGGGCCATACCAGACCCAGTGACAAATCGGGCTATAAACCACTAGGCTCCACAAGCCGATGAACACCATGAATGCCAAAAACTTCATCCGCTCCGCAAACGCACCAATGATCAATGCAGGTGTGATGATGGCAAACATCATTTGAAACACCATGAACAATTGTTGGCTGATCCCAAGCTTGACGTCCTTCACAGGCTCAAACGACTGATCAAAGGCGACTCCATTGAGCATCAAATGCTTCATAGGATTGCCCGCAAACCCACCCAAAATCTCATCGGCCGGCGATCCCTCTATCGCCGTGCTCGGATTTGCTCCCGAAAACGCCAAACTGTAACCAACCGTCACCCAAATGAGCGACACCAGACTCATGCACATAAAGCACTGCATCAAAATGCTCAGGACGTTTTTCCGTCCTACCAACCCACCGTAAAAGAAGGCCAATCCCGGTGTCATGAACAGAACCAGGGCAGCGCTAGTCAGCAACCAAGCTTGGTCTGCAGCAACCAACGTTGAGGGTGGCGCTGCCACCACTTCCGCCGCCGGAGCAGATCCTTCCGCGGGCGCTGTGGCTTCCTGAGCCACCAACCCCGTACACAGGAAGGCCAATAAGAAAAACGAATAAAACGCCGACCTAATCATATCCAAACTCCGCCTCGAAGTTATTTCTCTCAAACGATTCAATGGTTGTTGCAAGGACCCATGCGGAGAGATTGCGCACCGAACCTCGCAACGGAACCGCTAGCAAATGCTAGGCCAAGCAAAGGAGCGAACGGCGCTGTTAACCAAATGTCCACTAAATCAGACACTAATATTGATCAAAAAATCACGTATTTTTTTGTCTAATGTCCAGTCGCTCGCGCAGACGCTGGATCTGCTTTAAGAATACGCACTTTAGTAGGTTCCGCGCAGGTTTTAAGCGACTCGGTCGCAACGAGAATTCAATCGACCTTAAGCGGGTACAGGGTTGACTTTGCCATCACAAGTCTCTATTCCCCCTCTGCAGCCCCTCCGTTGGGTCCCGAATGAACTCCGCATTCCTTCGCCTAATGACAAACAGGTTTTTGGTCCCTTTTGACCGGAGCCGATTGATTTTGGGGTTCCCATTTGAATACACTAAATGCAGTGTTGCGAAACGCATCGCGGCGACTGTTTCAGTATCGATGCCACCCTGTTCTTGGCTGAGCGGCGGCAAAGGTCTGGCTCTCTATCGAAAGGAGGTGACTTAGTGAAATCATTCTGTACTGGCCAAAGGGGTGAGGCGTCCTAAGTATGCCGGCGGGCTGCTTAGAACAAGCGGCCTCAACCCTACTCGTTTCAAACTGCTTTCAATAGGCAGCGCTTGGCGAGCGGTAATTAGTAGTAGTAGTATGCCTGGGTCTGCAGAGGTTCTGCAGGCCCAGGTTTTTTTTTGCGCACGCGACAAGTCAACGCGGCAAGCCCACTCTGTTAGCGGTAGAGCGGACGCTCTCGGAGGTACATTTCGATACTCGGGGGCACTTGGTATCGGATGCTCCTGCCTGTTCTCACTCGCTCACGGATCCCATACGAACTGATCTCGATTTGGGGTGCATTGACCTTTGTTTGGATGATTTGAGCGAGCTTCGCTGGCTCTACAAAGGGCTTGAGCGCATCCCAGTTGGGCTCCCCCAC
>JANODW010000096.1:0-3793 GCA_031412875.1 Pirellula sp.
CGATTGAGAAGGAGTGCCATCCGTTCGAAACAACTTAGGTTGGTAGCGAGCCTGCGGTTCGGCAACCGATTCTATTCGTGTCCTGCGGACCGTCCTGGGTTGCCGAACTTGGTCGACCCATATCCTCCCTCGAGTCAGCCCCAATTTTTCCTCAAGCGCTTCCAAGTCTTGTGATTTCAGGTGGCTTGCGGCTGCCATGGCTATTTGCGCGCAGGCGCGCGCATCTTCCAAAGCATTGTGGTGCAAAAACTGAATGCCCAACCGCTCCGCGATCGCTGCCAGACCATAGCCGGATTGACCGGGCCAAGTCCGCTTTGCAATTAATCGCGTGCACTGCAGATCAAACTGAGGGACGGCAATATCGTAGAGTTGGCATGTGCCCTGGAGCACCGCTGCATCAAATCCAACATTGTGTGCCAGAATCACACAGCCGTCGATCAAAGGATAAAGCTCACTCCAGACGTGATCCCACTCTGGGCTCGTCAAGCAGTCGCGTGCAGTAATGCCGTGGACGCGGACGCACTGCGGGGAAAAAAACAAACGGCGAGGACGTATCAGCCATTCCTTTTCCTCGACAATGTTCCAGTCCTCCATCCGCACCAGCCCAAGTTGGCAAGCTGAATTCGATTGATTATTGGCCGTTTCGAAATCGATTGCTGCAATGGATATTGCCATCCGTGAACCATCCTCTTTCCAATTGCCTAAGCTACTTCCTCGGGCTTTCCCAATTCACATCCACCACACCCACTTGGTGATTGGCAAAACGAGCCATGACAAATAGCAAGTCGCTCATCCGGTTCAAGAATACCACGATATGCGACGCATCGCTAACACTTCGGTCGCGAGAAAAACTGACAATTTCCCGTTCCGTTCGCCGACAAACCGTTCGAGCGAGATGCAAGTGGGCCGCTTGAGAACTACCGCCTGGCAAAATGAAATTGCGAAGCGGCTTCAGACTCGTTTCCAATTCATCGATCCAATGCTCCATCTGTTCGACGTGCGAGCCACCCGACCACTTGAGCCCATGCTCCTCGGGATTGGGTGAAGCTAATTCCGCACCGATCGAAAACAAATGATGTTGCACGGACCCCAGGATCGGATCCAGCTTGTCACCCAAACCCGTCGACCGAGCGATTCCAATCACCGCATTGAGTTCGTCGACCGAGCCGTAAGCGCAAATACGTGGATCGTCTTTGGCGACCCTCGGCCCTCCAAACAAACCTGTCGTACCCGCATCGCCCGTTTTCGTGTATATCTTCATATTGGTTGTTGTCCGACATGTTGGAAATTGCGCTCGATCTTGAATGGCATATTAGTCATGGAACCGGAAGTATTTTCAAGCGGCTTTTTGCTTTTTCGAAAACAAAAAGGGCTTCAATTTTTGTTGATGAAACACTCTGCGCGATGGGATCTGCCAAAAGGACATTTGGACGCAGGCGAAACAAAAAAACAAGCCGCGATGCGAGAACTGGAGGAAGAAACCGGCCTGACTCCTTCGGACATCTGGTGCGATCCTCAATTCCTCTTCGAAAGTCGATATCAGGTTTCCTACAAAAAGAACGGGAGCAAGAAACAACTCAAGGAGTTATCCATCTATTTGGGAATCCTCCTCCAGGACAAACCGATATCGCTCACGGAACATCTCGGTTTTGAATGGATGGATTGGAACCCGCCTCATCGTATCCAAACCGAAACGATCGATGCACTCTTATCGCAAGTCGAACAGTACTTCGTAGAGAACCCAGCATGGCCTCCCCGGGGCGTAGGATTATAGGAGGAAGTCGCTTTCGGCAAAAGCGACCTACGGAGTGTCGCTTTCGGCAAAAGCGACCTACGGGGAGTCGCGTTCGGCAAAAGCGAGCTACAGGGATTTGATTTTGCGATCGAGTTGGATGGCCAACTTTCGCAACGATTCGTAGACGAGCCAGTAGTCTGCGACGGCTCCGCGTTTGGGCCGGACCACAATATCGAGACATTGGGGCAGGTCCTGTTTTTGCTTTCGAAACGCTTCGCGAATCAATCGCTTCCAATGGTTGCGTTGCGGCGAATTTCCAACCCGCTTTGAAACGCTTAGCCCGAGACGTGTGCAGCTTTGCGTTCCGCGGGTTGCATGCACAACCAAAACGGAATCGCTGGCCACATGGCCGTCGCGAAAAACACGATCGAAGTCCAACTTGCTTACTAACCGCAACGACTTGGGAAACCGCTCGTCGCTTGTTTGGGTCATATTGGAGCAGGCCGCTAGTCCATAATTTTTGCGTTGGCGATGAGCTTCAAGAATTCCGCATTGCTTTGGAATCTCGAAAGCTGCTTGGTCAACTGCTCCATGGCTTCGACGGGATGCATGGAATTGAGGGTTCGCCGAATCATGGTTACCGAATGGTAGGTATCTGGATCGTGCAATAGTTCTTCGCGGCGAGTGCCGGACTGAGTGATGTCGATTGCCGGCCAGACACGTCGCTCGGCCAGTTTGCGATCCAAGACCAATTCCATATTTCCGGTCCCTTTAAATTCTTGGAAGATCAGCTCGTCCATGCGTGAGCCGGTATCCACCAACGCCGTGCCGACGATGGTCAGCGACCCGCCTTCGGCAAAGCATCTTGCCGTTGCAAATAACTTCTTCGGGATATCCATCGCTTTGATGTTCACACCGCCGGACATGGTTGCCCCGCTGTTGCCCACCCACTTGTTGAAGGCTCTAGCCAATCGTGTGATGGAGTCCATGAGAAGGAACACGTCCTTGCCCATCTCGGCGAGTCGTCGGCAACGATCGACCACCAATTGACTGAGCCGAACATGAGAGTCGACATCCTCATCCAGACTGCTCGAAATGACTTCGCCTCGTTCGATGTTGCGGCGCATGTCGGTCACTTCTTCAGGCCGCTCATCGATCAGCAAAACGATGAGTTCTACTTCGGGGTAGTTCAGCGCAATCCCTTTCGAGATCGATTGCAACATGATGGTTTTGCCCGAGCGTGGGGGGGAAACAATCAGTGCGCGCTGCCCGCGTCCTAGGGGCGCTAACAAGTCGATAACGCGATTCGTGATCGGTTGAGCGCCGATTTCTAATTTGAGCCATCGCTCTGGGTTGATCGCGGTCAACGTATCGAACACTTTGACGTTGACGTAATCTTCAGGCTTCATCCCTTCGACGTCGATAATCTCCTTGACTCGTGGCCCTTGCGAGCGACGTGTCTGTTGCATGATCGCGCGGATCTTAAGCCCTTGACGCAATCGAAACTTCTCGATCATTGTTCCGGGAACGAACGGATCGGTGCGTTCGCGAGAATAGTTTGTGGTGGGGGACCGGAGAAAACCGTATCCATTGGGATGCATTTCGAGCAAGCCGAAGAACTCTTGACCCGGTTCCTCGGGAGGAGCTTCCCCGTCCTCGGTAACAATCGGCTCGCCATCCTCATTCAACGCGTTCTCACCCGGTTCGTCCTCAGGCTTCGCAAACGCTTGCTGATAATTGGGTCCATAGCGACGTCGGGGCTTTTTCAGGCGAGGGCGCGAGGGCGATGCTCCTCCAGGACTGGGAGGGCTGCTTTGGTTGTCACCTTGGAAATGAGAACGAAATCGCTTCTTCTTGGGCATAAATGCATTATCCAAACAGGGAACGGTTAGTTGCCGCTTCGCGAAACCAAATCCAAGGGGACGGTGACGATGCGAAGTGAAAACAGAGAACTAGAGGGTCAAAAGGAAACACACTTCGGAAGGAGATGTAGCGAGCATCGGTTGCTCACCCAATCCAAATCCTTTCCGATACCATCGATCATTTTCACTCGCAGCG
>JANODW010000097.1:0-6496 GCA_031412875.1 Pirellula sp.
GAGGTTTGTCGCATCCCGTAGTTGAAGGGCATCCCAAAGGATCCGTTATTTGCCGAGGGGTGAGTGTAGTTGGAATGGTAATAACCATGAGAGCTGTAGAAGTTGCTATCGATCAAAAGGATTCGGGAGGCATAGGCACCAGCGAATTGCATCTGAATTCTGGAGCCAACCACGACATTGGATTGGCTGATCAGTACATTGTCGGGACTGATTACGGCCGTGTCGGGCGAGACCAAATAATCTACAAAGTTCGTGTCCGGCCCACCGACAAGTGCCTGTCCATCAACCGCCGTAACATAGACACGCATGATCTGATTGACTACAACAATCGCGATGACTGTCCCAGAAACGACCGTGCCATGGTCCGCGCGTGCGCTTGGGACCGAAGTACTTAACCAACAGAGCGTACCGATTACCAAGCCGATAAAAGATTGCCGATTCATACAAAAAACCTCTCAAACGAAACTGCTGCAACGGGAAATGGACTTTACGATTTTCATTGAAACGCAGTGGATGCGCCTCTCTTTTTTCGACAAGACCGAAGCTAGTGCGAAAACTATGCCAGTCATTGTTCCGTAGGTCGCTTCTGCCGGAAGCGACTTACTTGAGCAGATTTCTTTATCGTCGCCGGACGGTTGCGAAGTCGCTTTCGGCAAAAGCGACCTACTTCACGCGAGCGGTTTTGTTAAACTGCTTTGCGATGCACTCGACTGGGTTTAGATGGGTGCCGTCAATTTAGAACATCTTCAAGTCGGAGCAGGGCATGTATTTTTTGCGACTGGGTAGCTGGAACCTAATGTTGGTGTTGCTATTGGGCAGCGAGGACGTCGGACGCGTGTTTGCAAATGAGGGGCCAAGCTATGTCCAGGTGCAAGATGTCGTCTATGGCGACGTCCACGGAACGGGCCTGTTGATGGATGTTTTCACACCGACGGGAACGGCCAATGGAAAGGCAATCGTCGATGTTGCAAGCGGATCTTGGTACTCGGATCGAAACAAGATTCGGGATCATACCTTGGCTCAACTCTATTCCACCTTTTGTGGGCGGGGGTACGTTGTATTTGCAGTGCGGCCTGGTTCCAAAACACGGTACACCGCTTTGGAGATGGACCAGCATGTCAAGTTGGCCATTCGATACGTGAAGGAGAACGCAGAAAAGTACAAAATCGATGGAAATAAGTTGGGGCTAACGGGGGCGTCGGCGGGCGGTCATTTAGCGACGCTCGCAGCATTGACACCTCTCGCGGCGGATCCCAATGCAAAAAGCAAACGCGAACGGTTTGGGACGTCCGTCGCCGCCGTGGCTGTCTTTTTTCCACCAACGGATTTTACGGAATGGAAGGACGGGAAGATGTTGGATCCGAAGGTCCTGGGTCCGCTCTTGGTTGTCGGTGCAAGTTCTGAAAAAGAAGGTGGGCTACAAAGCAAAACGGAAAGCGAGTTGGTGGAAATGGCAAAAGCGATTTCCCCGGTTCATCAAGTTCGAAAAATCGACGCACCTTTTCTGTTGATTCATGGGGATGCGGACCAAGTTGTCCCCCTTTCGCACTCCCAGAAATTAGTGCGTGCGATTCAAGGTGTGGGTGGATCGGCAGAGTTGATTATCAAAGAAGGGGGCGGTCATCCTTGGCTGACATTACCTGAAGAAGTTGTCATCATGGCTGACTGGTTTGATAAACAACTCCCATAACTCCCATAGCCCAAGGAACGCAAAAGAAACGCAATGGGCGCTGATTGGAAGTGACGAAGAGAATAGCAAAGTTTCAGACTATTTCTTTTCGCTTTTGAAACCTGCATCGACCAGCTCTTTGAAGCCTGGTTTCAATGGGCGAATGTCGTACCCGTACTTCTCAAGAATCTTTGCCGCCTTCAAGGCACGGAACCCGACGGCGCAATGGGTGTAGATGATTGCGTCTTGGGGAAGTTTTTGCCGCAAGGCGTTTTCATCGAACTTGTCTTGCAGATCGCGGAAAGGCAAATGGATTGCCCCTTGGATGTGTCCATCGTTCCATTCGACGAGGTCTCGAACGTCGACGAGCACTGCCTTTTTGGACGCGACACTTTCCTGAACCGTTCGCAGGGAATCCTCGGTATGTTTGAGTTCCGCAAGGATTTCTACTGCGCCGGTGGCCATGCTCAGGATGGCAGTGGGTAGCGTTTTGTCGATGTCCGGATAGTAATCGGGAGCATGCAAGCTGAGTGTTTGGCCGCGTCGTTGCATCGCATCGAAGCGTCCGGATTCGATCGTCCCAACACGAAACATGACGCTCGGTACACCTGCAAGACCGAACTGGCTGAAGTCTTCTCCGCCCATCACTTGGTCGGCTTCGCCTACGCGATCCATCCCGAGGGTCGCCTCTAGCTTTTTGCGAAGCCGTTTGGTGAGTGCAAGATTGTTAAATAGGGCTGGCGTTCCATCTGAAAGCGAGATGATTGGTTCCTCGGCCCCGTAGGCGGTTGCAATCGCTTTGGCTTTGCGATGAATCGCATCGATGAGCAGTTTGCGCACCTCGGGAGTGTAGCTACGAACGGTTAGCTGCAGATCGCATCGATCACCGATGATGTTGTGCTTGGTGCCCCCGTGGATCGCCCCGACGGTGATGACCGCTGGCTCGGTCGGTTTTACTTCACGGCTAACGATCGTTTGGAGGCTCATGACCAATTCTGCGGCCTGGACGATGGGATCGATCGTTGTGTTGGGAGCGGCGCCGTGGCCGCCGCGTCCTTTGACGACAATATCGACGCTATCTACATTCGCCATCATGTAGCCTTCGCGCAGTGCAATGGTGGTCGCTTTAGTGGCTTCGCAGTGGAGGGCGATGGCAAAATCGGGCTTTGGAAATTTGGTAAACAATCCATCGTCGATCATCTTCTGCGCACCGCCTCCACGTTCCTCGGCGGGTTGGCCGATGAGCATGAGCGTTCCACTCCATCGCTCTTTGTTCGCAGCCATGAGTCGCCCGATTGCAATGAGGTTGGCCATGTGGACATCGTGACCGCAAGCGTGCATGATGCCTGCGGTGGCGCCAGACGGGAGAGTTGTTTTTTTGGTAGAAGCTCGGGGCAAACCGGTCGCTTCGGTGACAGGAAGCGCGTCGAGATCCGTGCGGAGCATGAGGGTGGGGCCAGCCCCATTTTTCAAAAGGGCTACCACCCCGTGTCCTCCGACACCGGTGGTAACATTGAAGCCAGCCTCTTTCCAGGCGGTTGCGACGTATTTGGCTGTCTCGACTTCTTGATAGGAAAGTTCGGGATGTTCGTGCAGCCACCAATAGTCCTGAACGGTTGCGGTCAGGTTTGCGTCGATCCATTTTTGGATCCAATCGACCGAGGAGGCCTTTGGAACCGGGGCCGCGGTTTCTTGCGCATAAGCGGTTCCGGGAGCGAATGCGAGGCCGGTTAGTAATCCCAATGAAAGAGCGCAACGGAAGCGGTTCATAAATATATTCCTTGAGTTAGAAACTAGACGGATCCGGAGTCGATCATTTTGCGACAGATCTCTTGAACTTGTCGTGGGTCAACATTTTTATTTTTCTTTTTTGCGGGGCCGACTAATGCGGCCAAGGCTTTATCGTTGCCGGCCCGGACCTTGGTGATCACGTCGGGATTCTCAGCGAGCAGTTGAGCGCAAAGAGTTTCCAGTTCGTTCGAGTCGACTTGTGCCAGCCCGAGCGACTCGATCGCTTTTTCGACGACCAGTCCTGGATCGGCAATCATTTTGGACAGCGCTTCTTTGGCCCGTGTGGTGTCGAGTTTTCCGGATTCGATGGCGCAGAGCAATTTTGCTAGGGACGGAGCGGGAACGGGGTACGCGGTGATATCTGCTGCAAACTCGTTCAAGTATCGCAGTACGTCTTGCAGCATCCACGACGCCGCTCGCTTCGGTGCAGCCCCATGTTCGACGAGCGATTCGAAGTACTCGACCACGGCGCGTCCCTGTTGCACCAAAACCTCGGCCTCGCTGGCCTTTAGCAAGTGGGTATCGACGAGTTGTTGGCGAACTGTGGCGGGGGTTTTGGTGGCTTCGCGAGCGGCGTTCGCGATTTCACTTTTGGAAAGAACCACGGGAACAAGGTCGGGGCAAGGGAAATAGCGGTAGTCGGCGGAGTCTTCCTTTTCGCGTTGCATTTCCGTTTCCCCTGACGCGTCGTTCCAGCCTCGTGTTTGTTTGGGAGACTGCCCGATCGTGAGCCCGGTTTCTTGGAAGACACTGAATTGGCGTTGCGACTCATAAATTACAGCGCGTTCGACGGCTCGGAAGCTATTTAGATTTTTGATTTCAACGATCGGAGTGGCGACGGTTTTGCCGTTGCGTTCCAGATGGAGGTTGACGTTTGCATCGGCGCGAAGGGAGCCTTCTTGCATGTTGCCGTCGGTGATCCCGAGGTACATCATCAGCAGTCGCATTTCGGTCAAGTAGTTTTTTGCTTCTTCGGCGCTAGACAACTCGGGTTCTGAGACGATTTCTAGCAAAGGGGTCCCTGCGCGGTTGAGGTCGATACGAGTGTCCGCGCGTCCGGAAACTTCGTCGTGCATGCTTTTTCCGGCGTCCTCCTCAAGATGTGCGCGCACGAGCCGGATTTTCTTGCGTGTTGGGGATCCAGTAGTTGGGTCGACTGAATCGATCTCAAGAAATCCTTGTCCGCAGATGGGCAAGTCGAATTGGCTGGTTTGATATCCTTTGGGGAGGTCCGGATAAAAGTAGTTTTTACGATCCCATTTGGTGAACGCGGCAATATCGCAATTCAGAGCGACACCGGCGCGCACTGCGAGCTCGATTGCTTTGGCGTTCAGGACAGGCAGAGCGCCTGGCAAGCCTAAGCAGACAGGACAGACGTGCGTGTTTGGTTCCGCGCCGAATTGGGTGCTGCATCGGCAAAAAAGTTTCGATTGGGTCTTGAGTTGCACGTGCACTTCGAGCCCGATGACGGTTTTGTAAGGTAGTGGCGCGTTCATGACCAGCAAAGAAAGGGGGGATCGGTCGATTTTTCGAATGGGATCTATTCTATCCCGTCGCACGAAAGTTGGGGCGACCCGCGAAAATAGCCGCAATGCAAAAACAAGGCAAGTAGACGCGGCGATCGAGAGTCGATAGAGATGAGTCGATAGAGACGAGCGAATTGGTTACAATCGAGTGGCGTTCCTCTCAATTCCACACTCCCTGCACCAGGTCCAATCCCGATGAAACGTATTCTCGCTGTTTTTGCTGCCATCATTTACGTGGCAATCGCCATGCCTCAAGCCCTCTCTCAGTCCGTAACCAACCAGTATTATCAGTTGATTGAGTATCAAGGTATCCCGACCGATCGGTTAAACGAGCTGGATGATTTCCTTGACAAAGCCCTCATACCCTCAGTCAACAAGATGGGGGTCGAAAACGTGGGCGCATTGTCGTTGGAGGTTCCGGTCGATGGAAAGACGTCCCTCTATTTGCTGTTACCACTTTCCGGAGCGGGGCAAGTCGCGACGGTGCTGGATGCGTTGTCCAAGGATGAGTCTTTTCTGAGAAACGGCAAATCGTATCTCGAGACGGATATTAAGAAGCCCGTGTTTAGCCGAATGCGAAGCGAGCTGTTGGTTGCCTTTAATTGCTTTCCCAAGCTGGCGGTTCCCAAGCAAAAAAAGGAAAAGAAAGAGCGGATCTTTGAGTTGCGCGTCTACGAGAGTCCGACCGAACGGATGGGTGTGATGAAGGTCGACATGTTCAATAGCGGAGAAGTGCCCATTTTCCTCGATTGCGGCATCCAGCCCGTTTTCTTTGGGCAGGCGATTGTAGGAGATAGGATGCCCAATTTGACCTATATGACCGTATACGACAATGCGGCCCAGCGCGACGAATGCTGGAAGAAATTTCAAAGCCATCCGGATTGGGCCAAGCTGAAGGTCGTTGAAAAATATGCGGGTGCCGTATCGAAGATCCAAAAGGTGAATCTGCTCCCTCGGCCTTATTCGCAACTGTAATGTTTGATCGTTCGTTGTTGAGCGGACAAGTTCTCACCGGACGACCCCGCAGGAATCGCGTCCTCTAGGGAGAGCCCTGGCGTTCTCGCTACACGGTGAGAGATAAGGCTACTCAGCGATAGTAAACCCATGTGCTCGAAGTGTGACAAACGCGTTCGGCGATTATCCATTGACGTTTTGCGTTTGGACTTCATGCATCGCAGTCGCTACCGCTCGATGCCAGGCCTTCGGAAAACTCGGCTCAACTTCGATACCAAGCTCGACAGCATGCATTGGATCCGATGGCTCGAAATCGCCGGATTGGCTTCGCGCCATTGTGTTGTTTCTGGACGATTGCTAAGCATGTCGGTAGGAGTACCTCGGGGCAATAATGCGTTGAAACTTGAGCCTGAGGCGCAAGCCGAGTATTTGCAGCAAAAAATCGGCTAGCGCCTCAGGCTGGGCTGTCAAAAATTTGCTATTGTGGCGGTTGTCGATTGCGCAACGTTTGTGCCACGAGACTCAAAAGGTTTCCGTTGGCTTTATGCCAGCGGGA
>JANODW010000098.1:0-8536 GCA_031412875.1 Pirellula sp.
CGAGTATGAAAACTCATAAAATCGAACATCGCTTTTTAGGTAGTTTTCAAGCCGCCGCTCGCCTTAGAGAGTGTGGGGGGCGGTTTGTACTGGGAGGGAGAGGCTCCAGCCGTACCATTGAAAGCTTGGCGGTAGCTTGGCGGTAGCTTGGCGAATCGATTAGCTCTCTTGACAGGTCGTTTCTTGTTTGTAGTTTGGGGCAGAGGTAGCGGAGTTCGACTTGGGGGGAGTTTGTGCGGATGTCGCTTTCGGCAAAAGCGACCTACGGTGGGCGGAAGTCGCTTTCGGCAAAAGCGACCCACAGCAAAAGTGACCCACGGCGAAAGCGAACTACGGGGCCCTCGATTTTCTTTATACTTTACCATTGGCATGAAATGCAAAGTGGTCGAGAGAAATGGATGCAGGAGCGATCCAGCTCCCATTGTCGGTTTTGCTGTATCTTCTGCCTTTGTATTTACCCTGGTAAACTTGACTCGCCCGGTCACACTTTGTCCGTACTATCCGATCCTTGAGGAGTCCCGCCGTGCCCGCTTATGAAATTGAAAAGTCTATCTTGATTCAAGCTCCCCCTCAGCGAGTCTTTGAAGCGATAGCGGACTATAGGACTTGGAGCACATGGTCGCCATGGTTGATCGCGGAACCTACCGCCCAAGTTACCGTTTCGGAGAAACCATCGAGTGTCGGCTCTGTCTATGCGTGGCACGGGCAGGTGACCGGCCAAGGTGAACTGGAGCATAAAAAGCTTGTACCCAACGCGGTGATTGAAGATGAACTCCGGTTCATCAAACCGTTCAAATCGATATGCAAGACTTCGTTTAAGCTCACACCGGAAGATGGCGGAACGCGAGTGGCTTGGGATATGAAAGGGGCGTTGCCGTGGTTTCTATTTTGGATGGTGCCCATGATAAAGACGTTCATCGGGATGGACTACCAACGAGGATTGAACATGCTCAAGGAATGGATCGAAACTGGGGCGATCGCTTCCAAGACGATCGTGCATGGGACCGAACGCATCGACACGGTCCGAATGGCGGGGATCGCTGGCAGTTGCAACATCGACGAAGTCAGCAAAGCTATGGAGCAGGCCTTTGAGAAGGCTCAGAGCGAGTTTCGCAAGGATGGTCTGCCCACAGAAAAAGGAATGATTTCGGTATACACCCAATTCCGTATGAAAGATGCTCGCTTCGATTTTATTAGCGGATTTGAGATTGGCGAGGATGTGGTCGTCCCAACTTCATCGCCCCTGAAGACTTGGACGTTGCCGGCTTGCAATGCATTTCGCGTCGAGCACGTGGGAGCGTATCGTCATCTTGGAAATGGATGGAGTGTAGCGAACCAAGTGTGTCGCTATCAAAAGCTCAAACAACAGAGGATCGGAACGTTTGAACGGTATCGGTCATTACCCTCAAAAGTCCACGAAACAGACATCCAAACGGATATCTACTTGCCGCTTCGCAAGTAAGGTCTCTATCGTCGGGGATTTGCTATGATATAGGGACTTGATGCCTCGCGATAATGTTCAGGAAGGTCCTGCCGAGACGCCTCCTGAGTCCGAACACTAGAGAGATCCCCAAAGCCATTTATGTCCATTTCCGAAGCAGTTGCAGACAAGGTACCGGGTCTTTCTCTCAATCGACCTTGGTCGCAAATGACATCGCGATATCTTGTTCCCATCGAAACCAAGCGATGCGGGCATTTTTTTACCGATGTGTTGATTATTGGAGGCGGGTTGGCCGGCCTGCGAGCTGCCCACGAAGTGGATCCGGCGCTGCGTACGATCATTGTGACAAAGGATAAACTCGAGGAATCCAACAGCACCTACGCGCAAGGTGGGATCGCAAGCGTCTGGGACCCAGAGGATCGTTTTGACAACCATGTTCAAGACACGCTCATGGCGGGCGGCAATCTTTGCGATCCGCAAGTGGTCGAACTCGTGGTGCGCGAGGCACCCGATCGCGTGGCGGAACTGATCAAGTGGGGGACACGGTTCGACCAGCACGAGGGACAGTTAGTCCTTGGTCGCGAAGGAGGGCACTCCCACCAACGGATCATCCATGCTTTGGGAGATGCAACAGGCAAAGAAATTATGCGTGCGATGATTGCCCATACGAGGGAACGGCATCAAACCGAGATCTACGAAGAAACATTCACCATCGACCTGCTGACTCACGAAGGCCGGTGCGCCGGTGCGGTCGCTTCTACGCGAGGCGGGAAGCCGTATTTGATTTGGGCCAAAGAAACCATTCTGTGCACCGGAGGATGCGGCCAAGTCTTCCGGGAATCGACCAATCCACGCGTTGCGACCGGCGATGGCCATGCGATCGCATTTCGTGCGGGTGCGGTGATGAGGGATATGGAGTTCATGCAATTCCATCCGACGGTGCTCTACATTGCGGGCAGTTCGCGGACGCTCATCACCGAAGCCGTGCGCGGCGACGGGGCATATCTCATTGACTCTGCAGGACATCGGTTTATGGGGGACTATGATGCGAGGTTGGAGTTAGCGCCCCGAGACGTTGTGAGCAAAGCCATCGTCAGCCAAATGGAAAAGACGCAGTCGCCATGCGTTTATTTGACGATGAAGCACTTGGATGCGGCGCATGTGAGAGCTAGGTTTCCTGGCATCGCAAAGGTTTGTGCCGGATTTGGCCTCGATATTGCCACCGATTCTATTCCGGTTCGTCCAGGCGCGCATTACATGATCGGTGGATGCGAAGTGGATGGCAATGCCCAGACGACGTTGCCAGGGCTTTGGGCTGCAGGGGAAGTGACCAGCAGCGGCTTGCATGGCGCCAATCGGCTAGCATCGAATAGTCTCCTAGAGGGGCTTGTTTATGGGGCAATCGCTGGCCGCAATGCCTCTCAGTCCGCACTCAATACAGTCGGCAGCGATCTTCGTGTATTGCCTGTTGCGAACGCAGCCAAAGGGCAGCCTAGCCAACCCATCGATCTCGCTGACATCCGCAACGCCGTGCGCGCTCTGATGTGGCGAAATGTGGGAGTGCAAAGGCGTGAGGATCGATTGGTGGAAGCGGTGCATGCGATCCAACAGTACTGCAGCTATGTGTTGGCACAGGATCTGGGCAGTTGCGACGGTTGGGAGCTGCAAAATATATTGACGGTGAGTTTGCAGATGGCCATCGCTGCCTTGGCTAGAACTGAATCTAGGGGAGTTCATTTCCGAACGGATTACCCAAATGTGGATAACCACGAATGGCGTAAGCATTTAGAAATTCTCCGATCAGCGTAGTCGGCATTGGTTAGATATTCATCGGTTCGTTGTTTCTGAGGGGACGTTGCTACGTCTTACAGCGTGCCGGTTTCTGTGAGGTGGAAAACCCTTTTGTCGTCTGTTTGCATGCCGCAGGGTCACAAACAATTGCGAGTATTTGTTATCATTCGCCATCTTTGAGTGAACAACAAATGACTTACGCCAGGACTTTTAAGGGCCATCCTCTATGCGCAATCGTCGAAACACTTCGAACCCCTCTCTGAAACCACGCATTGAACAGCTCGAATTGCGGAGATTGTTGGCTACTGATTTGGCGTGGGTACCGGGTGAGCAATTTCATTTGGTCCAAAACAACGATCAAATAGCATTGAGCGTGCACGATCATCGGTTGGTCATTGGGACGCGCAGCGAGGCGGAGATGGTGTCACCTTTTCTGCCGACTCAACCGTTGCCATCGCAGTTGACGTTTGTGCGAGATATAGCGCCGAACGTCAAGGAATACCAGTCCAGCGCACCGATCACATCGGACTTGGTATCTGCGATCAACGCGATAGGCAACGTTGCATTCACCACGACGGTTTTCGTCCATGGTAGCACGTCGAACGAAGCGGTCTTGCTCAATGAGATCATCCTTGCGCTCGAGCCGAACGTGGATGCAGAACGTTTTTTCTCAAATCGAGCAGAGTTTTCGGCATACCGTCCATTGGATGGAGCTCCGGATCAGTTTATTGCGACCGTGCGAGACGGCTATGGCCCAAAAGCGTTAGCGGTGGGTATCAAAGTTGCTGCTGAACCAGGCGTCGCTTGGATGTCGCCCAACTTTTATCAAGCAAGAGAAAAGTTTTACACCCCTAATGATTCGCGTTTCCCGAACCAGTGGCATCTCAACAACTTTGGTCAAAGCGGCGGCTTGATCGATGCGGATTCGGATTTGGCGGAAGCTTGGGACGTCAATCCAGGGGGCTCCGCCAACATAGTCATCGGGATTATTGACGATGGAATCGATTCCACGCATCCGGATTTGAATGTCTGGACCAATCCTGGCGAAACCAATTTCGATGGGATCGACAACGACGGCAATGGATGGATCGACGACATTCGAGGTTGGAATTTCGTAGCGGATTCGAATCAGACCGAGCCGGTTGGCGCGGACAAGCACGGTACGGCGGTTGCGGGTGTGGCTGCGGCTCGCGGGGACAACGCGATCGGAGTTGCTGGGGCAGCTTACCGATCTCGGGTCATGCCGATCAAGATATTCGATGCGGGGGCGGTTGCGAGCGACGCAAGCATTGCAAGTGCGATCTACTACGCCGCGGGAAGAACCAAGAACGGACTCGGTACCTGGAAATCCGCCGACTTGGTAAACAGTTCGTGGGGTGGAGGTGCATCGAGCACGTTGATCAACACCGCGCTCGCTTGGGGAACGACGAGCGGACGCCAAGGGGCAGGAGCCGCGTATTTCTTTGCGTCCGGCAACGACGCGACGAATGGTTTCACCGGTCCTGCTGCGGAATCGGCAAATATTCCGGGAGTCATTGCAGTGGGTGCCACGAACAATCTGGGGGGGCGCTCGGACTATAGCAATTACGGAATTGCGCTCGACATCGTTGCGCCCAGCAGCGACAACCGCGTAGGCACACTGCCGATCGATACAACCGATCGCCCTGGTTCAGCCGGTTTTGCGCCAGGTGACTACACGGGCATCGGCAGCACGGGTTTCGGACAGACGTCGTCATCGTCGGCGCTTGCTGCGGGTATCGGAGCGCTTGTTCTGGCACAGGCGAGCGTCCAAGGCATAACGTTGTCACCGACGGAACTGCGCAGTCTGCTTCGCAACGCGACAGACTTGATCGGGGGGGCTGCGTATGACGTAACGACAGGCAAGAACAACGAGTTCGGTTTTGGCCGGGTGAATGCTGCGACGGCGGTAGCCGGTGTGAATCGCCCGGAAATTTCGGTCATGAATTCCACGACCGACATCATCAATCGTGGCAACGTTGGCTTTTCGCCCATCGCGGTTGGCCTGTATAGCGAAGTCGTGCTGCGGATTCGCAATCAAGGAACGCGTCCACTTAATATCAGCTCGGTGGACATGACCGGTCCGTTCGCCGTGGAGAGCTTGGGCTCGAACACGTTAAATGTCGGCGAGTCCACCACGTTAGCGCTCCGCTTTTTGCCATCGTCTGCCGGCTCGTTCCTGGGCAAAGCAATCATCCAATCGAACGATGCCGATGAAGCTGCGTTTGAACTGAATTTGTTTGGCTCCGTAGCGCAAACATCGATTGCAGGAACGGTCTATGAGGACTACGACGGCGATTCGGTCTTCGATGCGTTCGAGCGATTTCTAGAGTTGCCCAATGATGTCGCTTACATTGATGCAAACAACAACGGAACCCGCGAAGCAACCGAGACGACGGTCCCCATTGCCAATGGAGGCTATGCATTCGAAAGCTTAGCACCTGGAACCTACACGGTGCGAACCGAAGTCAATGGTTGGTCGGTAACGCAACCCGGTAAGAACGGCTACATCGTGACATTGGTTGGTGCCAGCGACTCGATTACGGGAGCCAATTTCGGTTACTCCAAGAACGATCGGCTCTATTCCTATGTTTACGAAGAGATCAATCGGGACGGGGCCATCAATCCAGGGGAACCAGCCTTGCCAGGCTTCACGGTCTCTGGGGCTCATGCTTATGTCCAATCCAACGCGACGGCAGTAGCCATCCCAGCGCGTGGATCTGTAACGTCGACGATCAACGTGCCGGATGCAGGCACCGTCGTTAGCGTTGTTGTCTTGGTCAATATCACACACCCGTTCGTAAGCGACTTGACGCTGACACTCACGGCGCCTGACGGGACTACGGTATTGCTCGCACAGGGTGTTGGGGGCAGTGGCGACAATTTCACGAACACGCGTTTCGGCGACGCAGGCGCCACCTCCATCAACGCCGGAACAGCTCCGTTCACCGGTGTTTTCCGACAGCAACAAGCTCTCTCTTTATTCCGTGACGTGAACATTCAAGGGGCATGGAAGCTTACTGTTAACGATGTCAAGGACTTTGATGCGGGGCAGTTGGTCAACTGGTCATTGGAATTCCAGCGTCGCTTTTTTGGAGTATCGGACCAAAACGGATGGGCGCTGGTGGATCTTCCAACCGGCACCAACACCGTGGGAATCGAACTGCAACCCGATTGGCTTTTCTCCAGGCCAGCAGCAGGAACGTATGCGATTGTGAGCGCCACTGCACCGGTCTACGATCGTCCATTCGGAATTTTTTACGACAACGTCGCGCCGACCGATGTTCTGCTATCGGGCAACAGCGTGGATGAGAATCAACCGATCGGAACACCCATCGGCAACTTGACCTCCGAAGATCCAAACCGTTTCGGCAACACGTTTACCTACACGCTCGTGGCAGGTGCACGCCCCAACGACAATACCCAGTTTAGGATCGTTGGCAATGCGCTTCAGACCAACGTATCGTTTAACTTCGAGTCAAAGAATTCGTATTTGGTCCGCATCCGCACGACGGATGCTGGGGGCAAGTTTTTTGAAAAAGAATTTACGATCACGATCAATAATATAAATGATGCCCCGTCCGCCATTGCGCTCACACCTCAATCGATCGATGAGAACAAGCCGATAGGTTCGTTGATAGGCACATTTGCCACGACCGATGACGATGCTGGGGATACGTTTACCTATGCGTTGGTCACCGGCACGGGCTCAGCAGACAATGCATCGTTTGCGGTCTCGGGAAACACTTTGATCACCGCCAGCCTTTTCAACTTCGAAGCGCGCAGCGCATACTCCGTCCGAGTTCGCTCGACGGATGCGGGGGGCAGGTTTTTTGAACGAGCCTTTGCCATCACCATCAACGACATTCCCGATCCGACAGCAACGATTGCCGGAAGCGTTTACGAGGACTTCAATGGAGACGGCGTCTACGACACGTTTGAGCGACTCGTGCAGACGACCACTGCCTTTGCCTATATCGATAGCAATGACAACGGCATCTGGGAGAGCACGGAAAAGCGAGCTTCTGTCGTGAATGGAACCTATTTGATCGATGGCTTGGCCGCCGGCAGTTTTGTCGTTCGCACCGAAGTTCCTGGCTACGTTTCGACGTTTCCGGACAAGAACCGTTTCTTGGTAACGCATGCCACCGACCTTTCGACCGCGACCGGCGTCAACTTTGGTCGCTCCAAGAATGATCGCATGTACTCTTATGTGTACGAAGAGATCAATCAGGACGGAATCATCAACACAGGCGAACCTGCGTTGCCAGGGTTCACGATTTCGGGTGTGAATGCGGTGACCGCAGTCAACAATACTGCAACCCCGATTCCAGCCCGCGGCTCGATCAACTCCACGATCGTCGTTCCGGATACTGGGACCATTATCAGTTTGGCGGTAGTAGTGAATATCGACCACACTTGGGACAGCGATTTGACCCTGACGCTGACAGCCCCCGACGGCCGGACGATTTTGCTCGCACAGGCCGTAGGTGGCAGTGGAGACAACTTTACCAACACGCGATTTGCCGACTCGGGTGCAACATTGATCGGTGCAGGCACGCCTCCGTTTACCGGAACATTCCGTCCTCAGCAAGCCTTGTCGCCCCTCAACACGATGAACTTGGCCGGCACGTGGACGTTGTCCATCGATGACAACAAGGACTTTGATTCGGGCACGCTGCGCAACTGGTCGTTGGAATTCCAGCGTCGCTATACGGCGGTATCCGATGCCAACGGCTGGGCATTGATGGATCTGCCAGCGGGCACCAATACGATTGGGATCGAGCTCAAGCCGGATTGGCTTTTCTCGCGGCCAGCCAGCGGCGCGTACACGATTACCAGTACCAATACGCCGATTTATAATCGCCCCTATGGGCTGTTCTTCGGCAATGTCGCGCCGACAAACATCCTTTTGTCCAATAGCACTGTTGACGAGAACCAGCCCCTAGGAACACCGATCGGAACGTTGTCTTCGATCGATCCGAATCGTTTTGACACCACGTTCACCTACACGCTGGTAGCCGGACCGACCGCCAACGACAATGTGCAGTTCCGCATCGTAGGCGGAGTGCTTCAGACCAACGCGATATTCAACTTCGAGTTAAAGAATTCGTATCTGGTGCGGATTCGCACGACCGATGTCGGAGGCAAGTTCTTTGAAAAGGAGTTCACAATTTCGATTGCGAATGTGTTGGACAATCCGACAGGACTCAGCCTCACACCGCAATCGATCGATGAAAATAAAGCGGTAGGATCGTTGGTTGGCGTGTTCGCGACCGTCGATGA
>JANODW010000099.1:0-2450 GCA_031412875.1 Pirellula sp.
GGCGATGGTCGGAATGTTGCTGCGAATCAGGAAGGTGGGAATGATTTCCAGAAGGCTCGCGACCAAGACGGCCAGCGTTGTGAGCACCGTGAATTTCAGTGGCAAACGCTCCCAGCGTCGATGCCAATCCATCTTTGCTACACGGTCGATTGCAACGGCCGCGTCGAGCACCGGCGCGCCCGCTAAGCTGCTCTCGGGAATTGCCGCATCTTCGTGGTCTCGCTTGAGCCTGGGCGCTCGGTAAACCGGTACCTCGTAGCGGCTGGGTCGGTTCAGCCATGTCATAGTGGCGTTGATCGCCAGCATGAAGATACCGAGTACGAACAAACCGCCGCCCAGCACGCGAGCCCACCAGAACGGAACAATCGACTGCACCGTTTCTACAAAATTCGGATACTGCATCCGCCCCATGTCGTCCATAGCTCGCCACATCAGGCCTTGAGTAATCCCAGCAGCGTAGATCGGAACGATGTAAAGCAAAATGCCAATGGTTCCTAACCAAAAATGCCATTCCGCCATGGACTTACTCCAAAGAGGTGTTTGGTACAACCGCGGCAACAGCCAATAGATCATCCCAAACGTCATGAAGCCATTCCATCCCAGTGCCCCGGAGTGGACGTGAGCGATCGTCCAATCGGTGTAGTGGGACAGCGCGTTGACGCTCTTTACGGAAAGCAACGGACCCTCAAATGTCGCCATTCCATAAAACGTGATTCCCACGACGAAGAACTTGAGAACAGTGTCGGATGTGACTTTGCTCCAAGCCCCTCGCAACGTCAGCAATCCATTGATCATCCCTCCCCAAGACGGCATCCAGAGCATAAGGCTGAACAACATCCCAAACGTGCTCGCCCATTCCGGCAATGAGGTATAGTGCAAGTGGTGGGGACCTGCCCAAATGTAAAGAAAAACCAATGACCAAAAGTGGATGATACTCAGCTTGTAGCTGAAAACCGGACGATCCGCCGCCTTGGGCAAGAAATAATACATGAGCCCTAGAAACGGAGTCGTTAAAAAGAACGCGACCGCATTATGGCCATACCACCACTGCATCAAAGCATCCTGCACTCCCGCATAGATGGTGTAACTTTTGCCAAGGCCTATCGGAACGACCAAGTTGTTGAACACGTGCAAGACGGTAACCGTCACGATGGTCGCAATGTAGAACCACAACGCGACGTACATATGACGTTCGCGACGATGCCAAAGGGTCATGAAAAAGTTTCCGCCAAAGAATCCCAACCACACGATCGCGATAGCCAAGTCGATAGGCCATTCCAGTTCCGCATATTCCTTGCTCTGGGTAATGCCCAGCGGCAGTGTGATGGCTGCCGCGACAATGATCGCTTGCCAGCCCCAAAAATGGAGTTGTCCCAAGGTGTCGCTCCACATCCTGCATTTGCACAGCCGCTGGGTGCTGTAATAGATCGCGGCAAAGATCGCATTGCCGGCAAAGGCGAAGATGGCTGCATTGGTGTGAACGGGCCGAAGCCGACCGAACGACAACAACGCGCTCCAGCGGCTATCGATGCCTTCGAATAGCCCCGGCAGAACAAGCAAAAAGGCGACGAGTAGACCGGCCAATGTTGCAACCAAACCCCAAACAATAGTTGCGCTTACAAACATCCGCACAATCGTGTCGTTGTAGCTAAACGTCTCCATTACCGGTGCTTGTTTGAACGTCGATTCGATGCTGGAGGCGGCTTGCGTATTCTCGACTTCAATCGAGGAAGCTACGGATAGTTCGGTCATCTGTGTCCCATCTTATGGAGTGTCGTAAGCAATTCCTTTGCCTCAATCAAAGCAACGCCTGTGCCGAGTCCCGGACCGAGTCCATGTCATGGCCTCCAGAAACCGCTTGCTGAAAACGCCTGGCGGCGCATATCAAACGCTTTTCGCGGTGATTTCGAGATGCCAGGCCGAATCGCGTTGCTCCGGCGTGAACTTTTGTCGCACCCTACGAGGAATCCAACCGGACAGATGGCTCACCTGAGCAAGTGTGCGAGTTTGCGAAAAGCGAGACAAATAGTCGCGCGATCCTATGTTAAAATGGAGAAATGTCCCCTGCGCAGCAGAGAATGTTGCCCCTCATCGCCGATGGCATTTCGTTTGCACTCCAGGTTAAGTCCCTATCGCGTCCATCTGCACGATTCCCTTTTTGATCGCAGTGAAGTGCCTTTCATGCCTATCGCTCCCCTTTCCGAACCCATCGATTTGCTTTTGGTTGACGATGAACCGGACTTTCTGGAACCCGCCTGCCGATTTTTTCAGCGGCAAGGTTACCGAGTTTCGGCGGCCGCGAATGCGGAGCAAGCGATTGCGGTGCAATCCGCCCAGCATTTCCACGTTGCTGTGATCGATCAGAATATGCCTGGCATGAATGGTCTGGAACTTCTAAAGCGATTGCATACCAGCGACGAAGAGCTTCGCATTATCATGCTGACCGGTGG
>JANODW010000100.1:0-3500 GCA_031412875.1 Pirellula sp.
AATAAGCACTCTTGGCTACATGCTTTTCACCTATTAAGTAGGTATTGGAGAGTCCGTCTGAGATGTCGCTAGTACGCACTCTACTTCGCAGGAACGACACACCGGTAGCATCCTTTGTAGGAGTCCACGGATAGTTCGAGCGTTCCGCGTCCGCTATACTCAAAGGACCTTCATCTGTATTGGTGATGTAGTCACCCTCACAAATTGCGTAGTCCGACTTTGGGACCAGCACCTGGAACGATGCGTTGATCGGGGACGCAGCGGTCGACGCGAGCGATAAAAGCTTTCCCGGCCTGCTCGGACAACGAACAGTCGAAACCGGAGTCTTGCTGATGTTAGTACGCCAAGCCAACTGCGAGAAAGGATCAGAGGCGTCTCCTGGTGGTAGTGTCACCTCCAAAAACCCGGACAAGTGATAAACCCAGCCACCAGGCTGCTTCGCCCCGAACCCTCTCGTTGGGTCCGCAATCCATCGGTACCCCCATCCATTTGATGGCAAATATCCGTGCGCAGCTTCAAAAGAATGAGCTGCGATTCCAATCTGCCGAAGATTGTTTTGACAAGTACATCGTCGCGCAGATTCCCTAGACTGTTGGACCGCCGGTATTAGCAATCCGAGTAATACTCCTAGAACTGCAATCACTACTACCAATTCGACCAATGTGACTCCATAACTACTCTTGAGCTTCATTTGCGTCGGCCCGAAAAAAGAAAACAAACGCAACCGCGCACGAAAAAAAACATAGGCCCAGCAACCAACTACTAAACCAACGTCCTGTCTTTTGTTCCCGGGCAACTTCCGTTTGTGCAGCCTGCTGACAAGAATCAACCAAAGAAGCTTTCGGATCAATAGGGATATTTAAGATCTCGGTTGGGAACCGGTCCAGAACCTTGCAATTGGATATGGTGGTGGTGGTGGAACGAATAATATTTGGATTCATTCGAAGATTGTCGGATTCGGCAATCAACCTTCCACTCAAATCGAGATATTCCTCGCTGATCAAATAAGTCCAAGACTCGGGCAAGAGTTTTCCGAACTTACGACCGTATTTGAATTCAAGAAGCCACTTGGTTTTTTCTATATTCTGTTGACCGTTTACAAGAATTTCGTTCTCACCTTGCGACACGGCTTCTTCTCGAAGCAAAACGAGGGACGAATCACGTATTCCAAAATACATAGCCTCTCGTTTTAGCCCAGATCCTTTGCCCCGGGCTTCCTTTTCCAGCACAATGCAATCACCCAACATTGGATCTAAACGACGCTCACTCCATGAAAAGCTCTCAATGTTACTTGCTAATTTTTCGTTTGCGCTGTATTTAAATGTCGTAACACCAGTTATTCCCACAAACTTATCCAATGACATTGAACGTGAACTCGGGAAATCACAAAAATAGTCAACATACGTCATTTCTTTATTTTTATTGTATCCGTACCGCTTTCCTTCCTTGCCATCGTAGGTAATTAGTGTCGCAGTGCCATCATTCTCTTGAATCTTCGCGTAGCGATTTTTGTTAGACAACACAAGTTCATGGACGAAAGTACCTTTTACAAGTTTTAATTCATGAAATGGCTTAGAGTCCACCATCTTGGTCGTGGTGATTTGCAACGAGCCGCGTTCCGTCGCAGTGAAGCTCATGATCAGCGATGCGTATTGCGAAGCATACTCTTTGATCTTTGAAGCGATGTATCCTGGGCGTTCGGACACTGCAAGATTAGAAACAGAATCCAGTTCGTCGGCCAATCCAACCGAATGCAAGTGTCCACCCAAAATCACCACCGCAATAATTATATTCCGGACCATCATAGTGCCTTCACGGATTGAGTTTCTTTGGAATTAGCTGGTCTGATTTATGTTTGTAGATTGCCGCAGAGCATCTGGCCTTACGTCATCTCTTTCTCTAGAAATCTAGAAATTAGTCGATTGGGAAATTGGGAAATAATCATTATCAGAAACGCTTCCTTACTCATCACGTAATCCTCCTTCCGAAATGACAAAGGGTATATCGTCTTCCAATGTAAGTTCACGACCTGCAGAATCCTCTGATCGCACTGTTACGCGTAGACATCCAGTTAAGGGGAGCTGCAAATCATTCAACGAAGCGCAAAAGACCCGAAGTGTATCTGAATCGGCTCCCTCGACTTGCGCTGTCACTTGGGGACACTCCGACCTGACCGAGATGTATTTCGAAAGCGCAGCTCCATATTTTGGTCGCACTACCACGAGAAATTCACGATCCGGAACTAGCGCAAGCACTTCAGCGGAAAATGAAAATGGCTTTTCAACAACCACTGTGAGTGGAAGTTCGATACGAACCGCTTTGTTTACGTTTAGGACATCGAATTCCAGAACTAGGGGCCCTTTATGAATTCCACATGGCATTTCGATTTCCGCTCGCAAGGTCGATAAATCATGTTGTCCTGCAATTCTGGAATCAGTCAAAAACGAAGGGGCCCCGACCAATCGAACAGATTGGACGTCTTTGGCGGTCGAAAAAGGAACTATTACCTCCGAAGCGCGAAAAGGCTCAACTGAGTGCGTATGACGGTTCGATTCGATAACCAACGGAAAAACACCCTGAGCATTGATCCTCACCAATTTTGAAAACCTGACGCCACTGGCAAGAATACTTACTACAACGTCACTGCTCTCCTGCTGTATGCTCGAGTCCAACTTTGCTATCGATTTCGGCGAATAGGTGAATTGTACGACCTGCTTTGCCCTTGGTTGGATGACGCCCGAGGTCGAAGCTAAGGTCGTGCACGAGCAATCTGCCTTCGTCTGAAATCGAATCGGGAAACGCGACAAATTCGTCAGTGAGATTTCGCCCTGAGCTTTTTCAAAACAAAGAACCTTCCCCACTTCTATTGGATTTGAGCTTATGGCGACGAAATCATCGAATTGCTTTTCTCTCCAGGGCGAGAATAGAAAACACCCGAGCAAGGATAGGCTGACGACTGCGAAAAACAAACAAATTCGTTCAGAACTGAGGATGATTTACAAACCTCCCAATCTACGGGGTGTGGCCGACATTCTGAAACGTTTTTTTCTGGAAAGAAACGATCTAAACTCGAATGAACACCATGGTCCAGCGATTTGACGCCAACAGTTCCTATGCACTGCGTTCTTTTTTGCTCGGATTAGATGCGATTGCGCGCGAACCGAACGAACTCCTCCGTAACGTATTCACCAACGAAACAGATGCAACGAAGACGAACGTTGAGAGCTTAAGAGCGGCATGAGCGTATGCACTCGTGAAAAATCAACTGGGCGGATGAAATCTGCTACAGGCTTGAAATAGAACAGCTCTATTTTCCTCTGTCAACAAAAATCCTGAAATTTACCAAATGGAAAAATCAACCACCTACCATCTGTCAGTGAGCGGCTAAAAGGGTTCATTCAAATAGCGGGTTTCTTCGCAAACTCTCTACTGGTGATGGAAGGTCGAACGCTACTTTTGCATAGTCGCCTTTTGCTCCGCAAAAGTAGCGTCGGCCCTGA
>JANODW010000101.1:0-5012 GCA_031412875.1 Pirellula sp.
CTGAAAAGCCCGCCGCACACCGGCCGGATTGGGATCCTCAAATCGATGTATCCGGACGCCAAATTTGTCCATATCGTGCGAGACCCGCGCAAGCTTTATCCATCGACATTGAAGCTATGGAATTCTCTGGATCAGGTGCAGTCGATTCAGGTGGGAGAATATCAAGAGTCGCTCAAGGCGTTCGTACTGAAGTCGCTTACAACCATGTATGAGGCCTTTGAACGGGATCGGGTGGGGTTGCCAGAAAATCAGTTGATCGATGTTCACTACGAGGATCTTGCAAAAGATCCGGTAGAAGTCTGCAGACGCATCTACGATCAGCTTGAGCTTCCGGGATTCGAGCGCATGGAGCCATTGTTAAAGTCCCGTTCCATTCAGGAAAAAGAGTATCGCACGAATCAGTTTGGAATCGCGCCCGAGGAGGCGGAGTTCATGACTGCATGGCATAGCTATGCCCATAAGTACGGCTATGCTTAAACCGTTGCCGATCGATGCTCACCTCTCGGAGATCTGCGATCGCGTCCGGGATCATGCGATCACGCTAGTCGAAGCGCCCCCTGGTTGCGGAAAAACAACGCGAGTCGCTCCCGCGTTGATGAACATGCCAATGTTCAACACGAGCAAGATGGTTCTGCTGCAGCCCAGGCGCATTGCTGCTAAGTCCGTCGCGGAGCGGATCGCTTGGGAGCAAGAAATCCAAATCGGCCAGCGCATCGGCTATCAAGTGCGTTTCGACTCCCGAATTTCTCGCGAAACTCAGCTCATCGTCGCCACCGAAGGAGTGCTCCTGAGACGGCTGCAAGAGGATGCAGCGCTTTCCGACACCCAAGTCGTCTTGCTCGACGAGTTCCATGAACGCTCGCTCGATTCCGATCTGCTTTTGGGAATGCTTCGGCGTGTCCAACAAGTTCTACGCGAGGACTTAAAAATTGTCATCATGTCCGCGACCATCGATAGCGGATTCCTCCAGTCGCAATTGGCAGGTGCCCCCATCGTGCGTGTCGCCTCCTCCCAGTTCCCCGTCGACATCCGTTATTGTCCCGCGAAAACAGACGAAAACTTGATCGACCGCATGATCGACACCATTCGTGTCACTGCTGAAAAGCAAAACGGAGATATCCTGGCGTTCCTACCAGGTACGGGGGAAATCCAACGTTGTTACCAAGCCCTTATGCAGTCCGGTTTGAGCAAGGACTGGGAGGTGTTGCAACTCTTCGGCGCCATGCCGCTCGCGGACCAAGCAAAAGCGATCGAGCCTAGTTCCAATCCTCGCATCGTTCTATCCACCAACGTCGCTGAAACTTCGCTGACCATCGAAGGCATTCGCGTCGTCATCGACTGCGGTTTGGCACGGGTTATGCGTTTCTCTCCGGAGGTTGGACTGGATAGGCTGACTCTCGAAAATATTAGCCAAGCTTCCGCAACACAACGAGCCGGTCGCGCGGGTCGCGTTGCGCCCGGGGTTTGCTATCGGTTGTGGTCGGAAGCGTCCGAACGGGCGCGTTCTGCCTTTTTGGAACCTGAAATTCGACGCGTCGATATCGTGTCCGCAATCCTGCAGTTATACGCTTGGGGAGAGGGCGATAGCGCCGATTTCCCTTGGCTTGAATTGCCGCGACCCGATTCGGTCGCCAGAGCCAAAAGCTTGCTCGAACAGCTCGGCGCAATACAGACCGACAAGATCACGATGATCGGAAAGGCCATGTCGCGATTGCCCACGCACCCGCGACTGGCGCGCATGGTGATTGCAGGTTGTGAAGCCGGTTGCGTGCAGCGCATCTGCCTGCTCGCTGCCATGCTGTCCGAACGCGACCCCTTTGACCGCCGCGAACATCGCTCTCCGTCCACGCACCGTTTCATGCACACCCATGCCGCGAAACGTTGGGACAGCGATTGCTTAGAACGCTTAGTCGCGATGGAACAGTTTATCGAAAACGGGACCAGTGAATCGCCGTTTGGAACCATCCATCGCAACGGTGTTCGGTCCATTGTTCAAGCCGCTCAGCAACTTCAAGAACAATGCCGTACCGTTCTCAACGAGTTCGGGATAACTCATAGCAGGGACCGCAATGACGACGCCGATGCGATCATGCAGACAATGCTGTTCGGGTATCCAGACCGCTTGGCCAAACGGCGTGCTGTTGGCAAACCGCATGCGTTGATGGTAGGTGGCAAAGGGGTTGCCATCGCGCCCCAAAGCGGTGTCACCGAAGCGGAACTGTTCCTGTGCATTGAGATCGATGCAGGTGCTGGCGATGCAATGGTCCGGCAAGCTAGCCGCATCGATCCGGAATGGTTGCCCGCGAATCAAGTGCTCACACACGACGAATTGTTTTTTCACCCAAGCCAAAAGCAGGTCGTGGCAAGACGCCAAATCCGATGGCAGGATCTCATCCTCAACGAAACCCCGACCGCCATCGTGGACTCCGAACAATGCGCGGACATCCTCTTTCAAGCCGCGCTGAAAAATTGGGATCAAGCTTTCCCGATAGATGACGAACGGGTCCAAGGTCTCATCGAACGTGTTAACTGCTTGCGAATTTGGCTACCGGAACTCGAACTGCCAGAATTGGAACAGACTTTCACTCAGAGTATTGGCAAAGAGCTTTGCAAAGGCCGACGGTCGTTTCAAGAACTCCGCAATGCCCCTTGGTTTGACTGGATCCAATCCCGTTTTACTAGCAACCAATGGCAAAGCATCGAAAAAGAAGCCCCCGCTAAAATCCAAGTTCCTAGTGGCAGTTGGATCAAAATCCAATACGCCATTGGAAAAGCACCGACCATCGCTGTAAAGATCCAAGAAGTGTTCTCGCTCAAGACAACGCCCAGAATCGCGATGGGCCGAATACCTATCCTATTGCATTTGCTCTCGCCCAATATGCGACCCCAGCAAATCACTGACGATCTCGCATCGTTTTGGGCAAACGGCTACCCGATTGTGAAGAAAGAGCTAAAGCGCCGCTACCCAAAACATTCCTGGCCAGACGATCCGACGACCGCTGCACCAGGTCGCAGATAACGCTCCTTTTTTACAGGCTACTTCTTGGATGTGCTACTTCTTGAATGGCTTGTCGGGCGACTTGGTCTCCTTGCGATAGTCCCAGGGAGCCACCGGTGATTCCTTAGCCCACAATCCTTTTTTTGCAGCCTTCGCTTCGTTTTCGACTTTAGCGAGCGACTCGTCCTTGTTGTATTTTTTGAAATGCCAAGCCATTCCCGCTCGCAGCATCTCTGTATTGACGTGCTTCTCTCCATCGTTGACTTGGGCTAGCGGGCGGCCGAAATTATCTTTGCTCTTCCAAGTTAACTTGATGGACTTACCGGCGACCATTTTCTCAAGCGCCTCGGCCGACTCCTTGCCGAATTCCTGCTTGGCTTCGGGCGCATCGATCCCCTCCAGTTGAACCTCGTACTCCCCTTCTTTGGAATCGGTCACCAAAAGAGAGTCGCCATCGATGACTCGCGTGACCTTGCACTCAACCGTTTCGTCGAGTTCGAACGCGGATCGAACAAAACCGCCAAGAAAAGCCATACCTAAAAAGGGAGTGAATAAAATGACACCCGGTGAAAATCGCATAAGGTTCCTCATTTTGAATAGTGCTAACCTGTACCTTAGTTCAGTGGCCTCAACTCGAATCCAATTGTCAACGTCGAACCAGCCCGACTCTCAAGTCACAAACATTGGTTCCCGTCGGACCTGTTTGCAAGAGCCCGAAGGTCTGTTGGAAAAACGTGTAAGCATCGCAACGCTTCAAATAGTCTACAGGATCCAGACGCAACTGCCTCATCCGTTCTACGACCTCTCGGTCGACAAATGCTCCTGCTGCGTCCGTCGGTCCGTCTTCGCCGTCCGTCCCTCCCGAAACGAATGCCAGCTCCGATTCGTTAGGCCAACTGTGCTGCTGATGGAAATGGTTAAGCAAAGATAGAACGAGTTGTTGATTTCGTCCTCCGCGCCCACGTTCCGCTACAGAAGGCAACATTACCGTCGGCTCTCCCCCAGAGATGATGCAGTCGATATGCGATTGTTCGAGCGTCGCGTTGAGCTGGGTCGCGAATTGTTCGCCGAGCAAGGATGCAGCCCCCTCGCTTTGCTTCTCCGATTTCATCCAATACCGGTAGCCGAGTTCGACAGCTTTTTGACCGGCGGCATCGACGGCCGTGGCGTTGTTGGCCAAAACAATGGGTTCCCAATCTTGGGTCTGGGATTTTGCATTTGCGAGCTTGCTGCGACTCGTGTCCAATTGTTTGTTCAGAATAGCGAGAATGGACGGGAACTGGTCGGGCAGCAATCGACGCAGGATTTCTATCGCTTGCTCCGGATCGGGCGGCGGATTCAGCACCGTCGGGCCAGATGCAATCAAATGCAATGGGTCTCCGAGAACATCTGACAGGATACAGGTGATAAGGTGGCGGGCGCTGCATGCCCGCGCTAACCCGCCACCCTTGACATTGCTCAAGCAACGACGCACGGAGTTGAGTTGCTCGATATTGGCTCCCGCCCCCGAAAGCGCTCGCGTCAACGCCCCTTTTTCGCCCAACGATACGCCAGCCACCGGCGAACAAAGCAATGCCGATCCCCCGCCGCTGATCAAAGAAATCACGCAGTCCTTTGGGCCCGCTTGCCGCACCCATTCAAGTATCTTTTTTGTGCCCTCGACCACCGCCTCGGTGGGTTCATTGCAACCCTGCGGCCTAGCTTGACTCACCGTCACCATCCCGGACATCGGGCCCTGTGGGATCGCGACCCCCTCCGGCACGTTGATCCATCCGCAAATGTTTGGCAATTTTTTGTTGGATTGCTCAAGTGCGGAAAACAAACCGCTGAGCATTCCCGCTGTCGCCTTGCCCGCACCTACGAGGACCAATCGATTTGACTCTTTCAAGTCAAAGACGCGGTCGGAAATGGTTAGCCACCGACCATCCCATTCGGTTTGGCTTTCTACCACCCGATCGGCTTGAACAGCCTCTACACCCGCAAGCCAAATGGCAATGGCATCACGAGTCAATCG
>JANODW010000102.1:0-3654 GCA_031412875.1 Pirellula sp.
GGGCTGGGGGACCGACGCATCGGATGGCACAGGCCTTTCTCGCTTTGGGGGGGGGATCCAAACACGCACGATTCGAGGAGGCCTATTGGATCCAGCCCGCGAAGGGGGAATTGGCGGGGTTGGACCGGCAGCAGGTGCTCCTTCGGTCGCGCCGGTGGCACCCGTTCCACCCACCCGCTCGCGTTAGGCAAATGCCACTTACTTTTCGTAGCGGCAGGGCGCGAGCCCTGCGGTGTCGCGGCAGGGATCGCAATGATTCTTTGCAGGTAAGCAACGGGCTGGCTGGAAATGCTGAATGCGATAAACTGTTCGGAGGATTCCTTGTCCTCGCGCTTGTTTACCTAATTCCGCTTTCCGCAATTTAAAAGTGACCATGGGCCCTACCAAAACCGCCATTTCCCCGACCCGCGCCGAAGATTATCCAGAGTGGTACCAGCAGGTTATCAAAGGGGCAGACCTAGCTGAAAACTCGGCGGTGCGCGGTTGCATGGTGATCAAGCCCTGGGGGTATGCAATCTGGGAAAACATGCAAAAAGTGCTTGATCAAATGTTCAAGGACACTGGGCACCAGAACGCTTATTTTCCCCTCTTTATCCCGATGAGTTTCCTCGAAAAAGAAGCGAAACACGTAGAGGGCTTTGCCAAAGAGTGCGCGGTTGTGACCCATCACCGGCTGGAGCCGGATGGCAAAGGGGGGTTGCGACCGGCGGGGCTTCTCGAAGAACCGCTCATCGTTCGGCCCACCAGCGAAACCATTATCGGCGCCACCTATGCCAAATGGGTGCAGTCCTATCGCGATTTGCCGATCTTAATCAATCAATGGGCCAACGTAGTGCGTTGGGAGATGCGGACGCGATTGTTTTTGCGGACCACCGAGTTCCTTTGGCAAGAAGGGCATACCGTCCACGCAACGTCCGAAGAAGCCATGGAAGAAACGAGCAAGATGCTGGGCGTGTATGCCGATTTTGTCGAAAACTACATGGCGGTGCCGGTCATCAAAGGGGAGAAAACCGCAGGTGAGCGTTTTCCCGGTGCGGTGACAACGCTTTCGATCGAAGCCATGATGCAGGACCGCAAAGCCCTGCAAGCAGGTACATCGCATTTCCTCGGTCAGAATTTTGCGAAAGCGCAAGAGATTAAATTTCAGGATAAAAACAGTGAGGTCGTTTATGCTTGGACAACCTCGTGGGGCATGTCGACGCGATTGATCGGTGCGTTGATCATGACGCACTCGGATGACGATGGACTCGTTTTGCCACCTCGCTTGGCACCCTCGCAAATCATGATCATTCCCATCTACCGGGATGAAGCACAACGCGCCGAGGTGCTTGACTACTGCAACTCGTTGAAAAAGGAGCTGGCTTCGCAGTCTTATTGCGATCAAAAGATTCGAGTCGATATCGATGTTCGCGATGTTCGCGGTGGCGACAAGAAGTGGTATCACATCAAACGCGGGGTGCCCATTCGGTTGGAGATTGGCCCCAAGGACATCGCCAATGGTGCCGTGTTTGTCGGGAGGCGCGATACCAATCAAAGCCAGTCGATGCCTCGGGCGGAACTGGTTGGAGGCATTGTGACCTTGCTGCAAGAGATCCAGGACAACCTCTTTGACCGCGCTTTGGCCATGCAAAAGGCGAACACGGTCGAGCTGAACTCAGAGGCCGAATTTCGCGAGTTCTTTCAGCCTGATGATGAGCAAGGCCGTTCGACGGGAGGCGGATTCGCCAAGTGTTGGTTTGCGAGCGAAGCCGAAGTCCAGCCCCTGCTCGACGAGTTGAAGGTAACAATACGGTGCATACCCTTGGACTCGCCCCCCGGTGAAGGGACTTGTTTCGTGACGGGCAAGCCCACCAAGACGCAGGCCGTATTCGCTAAAAGTTACTAGGAGCCGCTCAACGGGCTGCGATGCAATTTTGCAGTGGCTTGAGGATACCGTCCACAACGTAGTTATCCATCAATTCGCGGAGCAATTGTTCCAGACGAAGCACTTCGGTCTTGAATTCCTCGTCAGGTCCCAGTGAATCAAACCGTCTGACCGTGACGTACACGCTCAGCAGGTCCTCGCTGTACTCACCCGATTTGGCTTGAAATACGGTGGTGCGTGTTTCGAAATGGATTCTGGCGTGGGTGCGAAAGACATCGTCGAGCGACATTTGAATGACCGGTTCGTAGCTCATCAACTGCGAGCCCGTTCGCTGCGCCATCGCTTCGAAGCCCATAGGCAGCCCGATCGCTTCGGCCAAAATTTGATTGTGGTTCCCACGGCATGCGTAATCGAAACCGTACATCAATCCGATGGACTCGCAATCGAGTTTGCTGATCGACATGGTGTGAGGTACCACATCGAGAACTTCGCAATGTTGCGACATGGCTTCTTCGAGCGAGTTCGGGTTGACGATCCCGCTGCACATGCGTCGCGGTTCGGCGGCGATCCAGCGGTAGGCGCCGTGTTCTTTGTCTTCTTCGAGGATAAATTCCCCTCGCTCGCGTTGATAGAAATGACGCAGTTTTGGATATCGCCGTTGCATTTGTTCGAAAAAGTGCAGAACCGTTTCCCGTTGGTTTGGCAAGTCCATCTCGGTATGCAAGTGCATATTGATGTAGAAGTCATCGCTCAGTGAACTGTAGGGATTCATCATGCTGTTGTTTCCTCGCAACCTAGGGTGTAATCCATCCATTTTCAGCCACGCTGTTCGGGCTCAAGTATAGGGGGACACAAGAATGTTTCAAAGGCTTGACAAATCAATGATCAAAGAATCGTTCGCCACCACGATTTGCGAGGGAGTCCGCTGGGCCAGCTTGGCGGTTGCGCATGCCAAACCGAGCGGGTCCGACTCGCCCGCCAAGGGATTGATATGCGTAAGGATTAGCCGATCGATGCCCGCTTGGCATACGCTTTCCAACACTTGACTGGTCCAACTGTGACCTGTTTTGATCGCCAGATCGATCCAATCGTCAGAAAAATTGCATTCGTGGATGAGCCAGTCGACACCTTGGATCTCCTGCCAATAGGCCGATTTGGGTGATGCGGTAGTATCGGTAATATAGGCAAGAGAAAGGTTCGGCCAGTCGATACGGTAGCCAACACTTCCTCCGGGATGATCGAGAGGAAACCAACGGCACCGAGCGCCATTGATTGAGAAATCCGGCCCGAGATCTTCTAGTGGATGCCACTGGATGGGTGGGAGGACGGGGAAGATGAGTTCGTGAAAGAGATGCTGTTGAATGGCATCCAGTTTGGCTCGTTCGCCGTAGACATGAATGGTGCGCAAGGGCGTTACCGCGACAAAGTCCAGGAAAAACGTGAGTCCAAAGACGTGATCGAGATGAGCATGGCTCAGCAAGACGGAGATCTCTTCTTGCTCGATCAATTTTTCCAAGCGAAACAAGCCGCTGCCAGCATCGAGCATCAAACTCGCTTGCGGGAGAAAGTAGCAGCTAGTGTGTCGTGTTGCACTGGGATGGTAGCCAGCCGTTCCTAAACAGTGCAGTTTCATGCGTCGACAACTCCAGAGGTACAATCGTGAGGGCGAACCATCTCATTCCAACATCGCTATCATAACGCATCGCGTTGCAGGTGTGGCTCTTGCCGGTAGGATGACTTGCATATTTGTGTCGGAGGCAGGCCGATTGCATTCCGCGTTGGAAAGCGAG
>JANODW010000103.1:0-17609 GCA_031412875.1 Pirellula sp.
CGTTCGTTCACTTGGTTCAATATGCTCTTCTTGCCAGGTTTCTTTGGCTTTGCCGTGTGGGAGTTAAAAGAGAACTGGAAACTCTATTACGCCAACCGTTCCGATCGCTTGAAACCGGTGGCAGTCGGGAGCCATGGAGAAACGATCACGCGATTGTTGCGCCCAGGTTTCCATTCCGGAACACTGCCTAAGATTTTTCGAAAGCTGCGGAGGCTGGAACAAAAAGACGCATCGCTAAGTCGATTCACTCAGCGCCGATCGACGCGAGAGCAATTGCATCACGTGGAGCAGTCGATCGAGTCCTTTGTCGATCGTGAACTTCTTTCTCTCCTGCAAAAGTGCGATGCGTGGTCGAATCTCCCTATCCGATGCTCTCACGTGGAAGCGGCTTCGAATAGTTTCTCGATCGCACTCGAATGCCCGACACTCCCGGAACCGCCCGCGCATTTTTGCATTCAGGAACAAAGCGGTTGGTTGCTGGCCAGCACCCCGCAACTTGGCTGGCTGCCATCTATTTCCGCAGAGCAACGAAACGCTTTTGTGAACGCTCTCGAAGGGTTCTATAGAAAGTGCGGAATCGATCTTGTGCGCGAACAGCTAGAATCGAACTTGACAGCGAAGCATCCTTACGACATCGATACCAAGGGTCTGGTTATTTGGCCAACGCCTCAATTCGAAGTGGAAATAGTAGCAGACCTGAAAAGCGAAAAGTTGATCTCACTGCAACCCACTCAGCAAGCTGCATTGGCTGGTTTCGGTCCGATCTCACCGGCCAAGGTCGTGTTTTCAGCAACCCATACCGATCGCTTCGAATGGGAACGCATTTGGGCAAACAAATCGCTTGCGACCCACCGTGGAGCCCTGGAACCCACACTCATTCATTGCGATAACAAGCCCAGCGAATAGTCGCTCGCAATCTCCTTTAAGCTTGCGCGATTGTCATTTTTTTGACTCGGTGGTCCGTTGGTTCACGAACTGTTGGATGCTTTTGTTCAGTTCCTCATTGCGTTTGGCCTCGTCGCTTTTGCCGGGAGCGGCGCGGAGCGTCAAACCCTTTGGAATTTCGATCCTCTTTAATTCGATACCGCCGCCAACGAAGACCGTGAGAACGGGATCTCTTTGCCATTCAAGGTCTTCGATATCGTCGGTGGCTCGAGACAATGCGATCCCATTGATGACATGCAGCTCCCAGTTGTATCCGATGGGGGTCTTATCGAACGCACGTTGCTCGACCGGAGCAGGTCGAAACACCACCACATGGTTCTTCACGTCCACTTTGGCGAAAGCCGTCAAGGCCTGGTTGCATTGCTCGGTCGTCCCTTTGTAGTATAGGTTTTCGTTCCCGTTGACCCAGACTTGGTACACACGCGCTTTGTCGTTCACTAGGGGCATGATCCCAGTCCACTTGGTATAGTTGAGCTCGTTGAGTGGCTTGTTCCCCCTTTCCTCCGTTCCCATCGGAAGAGCACCGATGGCCCAGAGCGGTCCGACAAGAAGGGCAACGGCTGCGACAAGCATGTAGAAAGCTTGCAATCGCTTTAGACTCAAGGCCGAGAAAACTTGGTCGGGCGCACATGCAACGATTGCTAAGGCTGTACTTCTCATTGGATGGAAACCTTTGGAAACGAGGGGGATGGGATTTCGGTACTTTTTTGGTACGGGAACGATTCACTACCATGCAGACGAACGCAACCGATCGGCGGTTCCCAATTGCGAGCCGTTCCCTCCCCTGTTTCGTGCTTCGGTTAGGCGAGCGTCCGGCTGAAACGTAACAGCCGTAGTTTGGGACCATTGTCCCGAACGAACAAACGGACGGGACAAACGGACGGGACAAAGGTCCCATCCTACGGTAGTCATGATCCTGCCGCTCGCCTAAGCAGGAAGAATCGCCCGTGCATGGTTTTTCTCGCTGTGCAACTGAACTATACTTTACGTCAACGCAAAGAGACCGCCTTTGGTCGTCTGCACTCCGGAGATTGTTGGGTCATGATTCAAAAAGCATTGTTTGGTTGCCTTCTGTTTCTCGGTGTGGGGGTTTGCGCTTGTCCATGGGATACGTGCTACGGCCAAGACGAGAGTCCCTCTGCGTTGCTGTTCAATCGGGACATTCGCCCCATCCTGGCGAGCGCCTGCTATCGCTGCCATGGCTTCGATGCAAAAACCCGGGAAGCGGAACTGCGTCTGGATGAGCCAGAAGGTGCGTTCGCGACGCGTGCCTCCGGCGAACATGCGATCGTCCCGGGCAAACTCGAAGAGAGCTTGGTAGGGATCCGAATCCATTCAAACGATCCGGATTCCGTGATGCCGCCCCCAAGCTCCAATCGGCAATTGACCGACGCCGAGAAGCAAACCATTTCCAAATGGATTGAGCAAGGAGCCAAGTACGAGAAGCATTGGTCGTTTGAACCGATCTCCCTACCGAAACAGGATTCGATTCCCATCGATGAATACTTGGAACGCGAGAGAAAACGAAATGGGCTGGTAGCCCAATCGCCCACAGACCCGATCACACAAGTTCGACGCCTTGCACTTACGTTGACTGGCTTACCACCTAGCGAATCGGAGGTCGAATCCTTTGCTGCGAATCCCACCGATGCAAACTACAACAAACTCGTCGAGCAGTACTTGGCTTCGCCGCACTATGGCGAGGAGATGGCCAAGCATTGGCTGGACGTCGCTCGCTATGGCGACACGCACGGCATGCATTTGGACAACGAGCGTCAAGCATGGGCCTATCGCGATTGGGTGGTCGACGCGTTCAATGCGAACCTCCCGTTTTCTCAGTTTACCATTGAGCAACTGGCGGGGGACTTGTTGCCCAACCCGACGTTGTCCCAACAGGTCGCAACGGGCTACAACCGGTGCAATGTGACCACAGGTGAGGGAGGTGCCATCGACGATGAGTTCCTCTTTCGCTATGCGGTTGATCGAACCAGCACCACGATTCAAACGTGGTTGGGGCTAACCGGGGGCTGCGCGGTCTGCCACGATCACAAATACGATCCGATCAGCACTCGGGAATTTTACTCAATGTACGCTTTCTTCTACAGCGCAGCCGACCCTGCGATGGATGGCAATAGCGAGTCGACTCGCCCATTTTTGCAACTGCCAACCGACGCTCAGCGAAAGCAACTGGAATCGGCCAAAGACAAAGAGGCTCGCATGATGGCCGCCCTAAAGCTGCTGGCATCGGACAAAGAGCAGATCGCTTACGAGGCCCAGCAAGCGCCCCTCCGCGCTGGGCCTAGGACGTCGGTCTGGATGGACGACGAGTTTCCCATAGGAGCCTCGGTGCGAAACACGTCTCGCAATGAGGCGCGATGGTCTTGTGACGTCGGTGCGCCGATGGGGCGGAGAGCGCTGCGGCAGGAGTTTGGACATCGATTCGAACAGACCATTTCCGGTGGGCTTAGCCCCATGTGGATCCTGGACCAAGCGAACCTTCGGGTTTGGGTGCTCACCGATTTGCATGAGCCACCCAAGGCTCTTTTTCTTGAAGTACGAACCGATGCCGGGACCAAGAAATGGGGTTGGGCCAATGAACCCAGCGATGCCAAACTGGTAGGAGTGGAAGCGGACCGCGTTCAAGGCAAACTGCCGCAACCAGGCCGTTGGACCGAACTCTCCATCCCCCTGGCCGATTGGAAAGTCGGCTCGATCGTCAAAGAGATCAAACTGGGGCTATTCGGAGGGATTTGCCATTGGGATGGGCTAGCTTGCACGGGCATCCAACGCGACGAAGATGCATGGACATCGGACATGAATCGCTGGTGGACGTCGGTCAAAGGGACCAGCGTTCCCTTGGCTTCCGAAGAAGTGGCCAGGGCGATCAAAGATGGCATCGACAGCGATGCAGGCAAGGCAAGCGTCAAGCAAGTGGCCGAATTTTATCGGATGGTGATTTCTGATAAGGTTTCACCGTCATTGCTCGCGGCGCGCCGCAATTGGCTAGCCTCCCGAATCGACCGAGCTATCCTAGAAAGCGAAATTCCCGGAACATTCATTTTCAACGATCGGCCGAAACCTCGCGAAGCATTTGTGATGAAGCGTGGCCAATACGATCAAAAGGGAGAGGCCGTCGAACCGGGGACCCTCACCGTATTGCCTTCGCTCAAAAAACCAGCAGATCAAACTCGGCTTACGCGTCTGGATCTCGCGCGTTGGATTGTTTCCGATGAGAATCCGTTGACCGCCCGCGTTACCGTGAACCGTTTTTGGCAGCAGGTGTTCGGAATCGGATTGGTGAAGACCAGCGACGATTTTGGGACCCAAGGGTCTCCACCGACGCATCCGGAACTGCTCGACGCGCTGTCGCATCGCTTTCGCAAAGGGGGCTGGGACGTCAAACAGCTCTTGAGAGAATTCGTGACGACGGCCGCTTTTCGCCAAGAGGCAGTCGTGACCCCCGAAAACCAGCGGATCGATCCAGAGAATCGTTTTTTGGCGCGCGGGCCGAGGATCCGACTCGATGCCGAGCAAATTCGTGATACCGTGCTGGCGGTCAGTGGCCTACTAAACCGACAAATGGGCGGCCGTGCGTTTCGCGGCTATCAGCCCCAGAACATCTGGGAACCGGTCGGCTATGGCGATTCCAATACGCGTTACTATATCCAAGACCACGGGGACCAACTCTACCGTCGCAGCCTCTATAGTTTTATCAAACGCACCGCGCCCCCACCGTTTATGAGCAACTTCGACGCCCCCAACAGGGAACTTTTCTGCACGCGTCGCGAACGAAGCAATACACCCTTGCAAGCCCTGCAACTCATGAACGATGTGCAGTATGTCGAGGCAGCCCGAGTCTTGGCGCAACGCATTCTGTCGGACTCCGCGATTAAGCCCGAAGATCGCATTGCGACCATCTTCCAAAGATGCCTTTCCAGAAAACCCAATCCCTCGGAGTTAGCAACCATCGAATCGGCCTCGAACCAGTTCCGTTCGCGCTTGCAAGAAAACGAGAACGACGCCAAACGGCTCATCGCAACCGGCGAGAAGCCATACGACCCAACGGTTCCCCCTGTCGATCTCGCGGTCCTAACACTTGTAGCCAACCTCGTCCTCAATTTGGACGAGCTCGTCAATCGCAATTAGGCGATCGGCAGGCTGAAACATACCAGCCGTCGTTTGGGACCATTGTCCCGAACGAACAAACGGACGGGACACAGGTCCCATCCTACGTCAGGAACGATCCTGCCGCTCGCCTCAACCGTCGTTCGCAATTCACTTAGAGAGGGTTCCATTCATGAAATCAAAATCACGTCGTTCTTTTTTGAAAGAATCGGTCGTCGCCGGTTCCATTCTTGGGATGTCTCCACGGGCACACCGGTCTGTTTTCGCGTCGGAGCCCCCGAGCGAACGCGTTCGCATCGGCATGATCGGCGTGGGCAATCAAGGTGGGCCGAAGAACAACATGAAGTATTTCTTTAGGAACATTGTCGCTCTTTGCGACCTTGATAAAAATTATCTCGGTGAGGCAAGCGACTTCCTCCAAAAGGAAGCAGGGCTCACCGCCACGTTGACCGACGACTACCGGCGATTGCTCGACGCCAAAGATATCGATGCGGTGGTGGTGACTGTCCCCGATCAATGGCACGCTACCATGACCATCGATGCTTGCAAAGCAGGCAAAGATGTTTACTGCGAGAAGCCGCTCACATTGATGATCGGTGAAGGCAAACCGATGATCCAAGCCGCTCGCAACCACAAGCGCGTGGTGCAAACAGGCTCGATGCAACGCAGTGGTGCAGAATTTAAAATGGCGGTCGATCTCGTCCAAAAAGGGATCGTAGGCAAAGTGCACACCGTCCACGTGACCCTGCCTGGTCCCAATTGGATCGCACGCGCAAAGAGCCCAGTGCCCAACAGCGAACCACCGACCGGATTCGACTACGACCGTTGGCTAGGTCCCGCTCCGTTTCGTCTCTACAACAAGAATCATGTCCACTATCTATTCCGGTTCTATTGGGATTTCAGCGGCGGACAGCAAACCAATTTCGGTGCCCATCATCTCGATATCGCGCAGTGGGGACTAGGGATGGATAACAGCGGTCCGACAAGTATCGAAGGCTCGGCCGCATTCAATGCGGACCAGTGGTACGAGACGCCCGACACCACGGATATCAAGTACACCTACGCCAACGGTGTCATGCTGAAATGCCGTCAAAAAATGGACGCAAAGAGCAATGAACAAGGGACTGAATTCGTTGGCGACAAAGGCAGCTTGTTCGTCTTCCGTGGCGGCATTATCACCAACCCACCCGAGTTGCTGAAGGGAATCGAAGTGCCAAAAATTGTCAGTTCGCAAGCCAACACCAGCCACGTCAATAACTTCCTCGATTGCGTCAAATCGAGGGCAGTTCCAGTCGCAGACATCGCGATCGGCCATCGCTCTGCAACCGTTTGTCACTTAGGCAACATCGCCGTCCGCTCGAAAAAGAAGATCCAATGGGATCCGGAGAAAGAAACGATTGTCGGAGATTCCGACGCCGCCAAGTGGCTGTTGAAGGACTACCGAGGACCCCGGAAATTGGACGCTATCGCCTCGGCTTGACCCCTTGCAAGGCGAGCGGCAGGCTGAAACATACCAGCCGTAGTTTGGGACCATTGCCCCGAACGAAAAAACGGGACAATGGTCCCATCCTACGTCTCGAACGAACAAACGGACGGGACAAAGGTCCCATCCTACGGTAGCAATCATCCAGCCGCGTGCCTTAGAACCCGCGGCGCTCAACGTAAACCGGTCGGTACGACGGACGTGATTGGTAGACAGGTTCCGCGTAATGATATTCTTCGCGAACCACGACCGGCGGAGTCTGTTGGTATGTCCGGTAAACGGTATTGGGTTGCTGGTAAACCGGGGTCACGCGGCCACCGGTTTGCATGAAGTTCACGACGTAATCGCTAACCCCTTGCTGGTTCATCAAAATCACATCGTTCACATCGGGCTGCATCGCGATCCCGTTGGTTTGCATGTGGGCAACGATGACCGTGTCGCTGACACCGTTGCGGGTCATGTTGATCACTTCGGAAATCGTGACGGGGCGACGGCTGACGACGACCCTTTGTTGAGGAGGAACCTGGACGTAGGTACGGTGCTCATGGTAGGTCGGATAGGCGACTTGAGGCTGATAGTATTGTTGCCTGTATACTTGATCGCGTTTGTTCCCGATGACTCCACCCGCGATGGCCCCGACAGCACCGCCAATGAGTGCTCCTTCGGTCGTCTCTTTGTTTTGATGGCCCACGACGCCACCGATCAGAGCGCCCGTCACGCCTCCCAGCAAAGCTCCGTCGCGTGTTTGATTCTGACCATAGCTGGTGCTAGCAATCGAACAGACAATCGCTGTGCCGATCCAAAAGTTCTTTGCAGTCTGCATGATCCGTGTTTCTCAGTGCTGGATGGATTGAATAGCCATGACCGAACGGAGGTCGAGGCCGTCAATATCTTCGATAAGATATCGGCGTTTCCATGTCGAGACTGAATTAAACCCATTCTGGATGGAAAGGCCGACGCATGGATTGCCAGCATTACTACGATTGAAACGCAAGAAGCTCGTTCCAATGAGGTGCGATGATCGCTAACGCATGGGGATGGAGTTTTCCGTTGGTTGCGCAAATACTGCTGGCACGATGGAGCGGCAGCGGTTCGCCGGCGCAGTCGGTAGCGAGACCGCCGGCTTCGGATAAGAAGAGCTGCCCTGCGGCGTAGTCCCAGGGATGGAGTTTGTACTCAAAAAACAGCCCGTATTGGCTGCAACCCACGTTGCATAGATCGAGTGCCGCTGCGCCAAAGCGCCGCATTCCATGGATGTTGCTTCGAAAGAAAGAACCGATCGTATCCAACGTCGCTTGCATCATCCGGTCGCGGTCGTAATAAAATCCACAAGCGATCATGGCAGCGTCGATGCGATCGTTGTTGTCGACCGTTTGTGGAACGCCGTTGTGCCAAGCCCCTTGGCCGCGCACGGCGACGTACCAGTCGTTTCGAATAGGATTGCAGACGATTCCAACCTCGGCATTGCCGTTGCGATAGTAAGCGACGGAAATGGCAAAGTGAGGGATGCCATGCATAAAGTTGCTGGTACCGTCCAACGGATCGATAATCCAAAGGTCGGGCGAGTCGGCTCGATCGCTATGCGACTCTTCGGAGATGATGGCATGGTCGGGAAAGCGATCCCGAATGGCATCTACGATCGCTTGTTCGGAACTCAGATCCGCTTCGGTGACAAAATTCGCAAGGCCTTTTGTTTCGATATGCAGGGTCGTTTGAAAGCGATCTTGCAGAATCCGCTCTCCATGCTTTACCGCCTGCATCGCGGTCGCGAGCATCGGATGATGAAGCTGTTCCAAATTCCCACCTGAATCCGTTCCTGAGGCCGCCTCGAGGGAGGTACATTGCCAGAGCAACAACCGCTGGCGCAACGTCCTTATTGTACGCGATTGGTCTTTCGGTCATAGATACTATGGATGAGTTGTTCATACATTTGCACCATCGTTTCGAGCGAACCGTGGGACTGCACATGCCCTCGTCCATTGCTCCCCATCATTTCTGCGGTGGCTTTGTTCCAGAGCAAGAATTTGATTCGATCGCAAAGGGCGTCGACATCACCAGGTTCCACGGTGAAACCGTTCCATTGATCATGGACGGACTCGGCAACGGAGCCCACTCGGGTACTGACGACAGGCACCTCGCACGACAACGCCTCGAGGATAGAAACCGGACTGGCTTCGTTGTGGCTGGTCAATGCGAAGACGTTCAGTGCGGCGAGCAGTTTGGGCGTATCGGAACGCGTGCCGAGCAACGATACATTGCTAGCGAGATTGAGCGCAGCGATCTGGTTTTCAATTTTGGTTCGTTCTGGTCCGTCGCCTATGATAACGAAATGGGCTTTCGGAAATTTCGCGATAACTTTGCTGGCGGCATCTAGGAAGAGCGAATGGTTTTTTTCTGGCCGCAGCGCTGCAACGATTCCGATGAGGGGCGTATCCGGAGCGAGTCCCAATTCGAATCGAACAATTGCTCCTGCTTTGGGATCGGGTTTGAACCTTTGGGTGTCGACGCCATTGGGAATAACGACAACTTTCGACGCCGGGAACTTCTCAAAATCGGTCAGAAACTGACCATGAGGTTTGGCGACAGCGATGAATGCATCGGTGATCGGAGTCAGCCATCGATTCATTCTGCCAACACCATCTGGCCAACCGGTGGAGTGAAGGGCGCTGCAGATGACTGGGACTCCGGCGAGTTTTCCGGCCAGTCGTCCCCAGAACATCTTGTCGCCAGCCCCCACACTGATGACCGCGTCGATTTTTTCTTTTCTAAGATGGTTTGCGAGACGGGGTAAAACGCGCACGTCGTACTTGCTTTGCAGCCAATGCTCTGTAACAGAGAATTCGCGTGCAATCTCAGTTCCCAAAGGGCCTTTTTCTTTGAGGCACGCGATGGCAGGGATGACATGCGTGCTTCGAAATTTTCGCAACAGGTTGACCAACAATGTCTCGGCACCACCGACAGGCATGCTGGTGATCACAAACATGGTTCGCAGAGGTCGTTGCGGATTCGCGACGAGTTCGTTGATTGGACTGCTCTTGAGTGGCTCTAGATGGGAGCTCCCCATTGGAATGGGCTGCATGCAAGGAGTCATTGCGCGAACTTTCTCAAGCGGATTCAGTGTGTGGGTGCGGGAGGTTCGAACAAGGCTGTTGCCCGATCGGAATACGAAACATAGATTCGATGATATTTGTCGACTTCATCTTGCGAGGGTCGAAGGTCAACCAGTTCTTGATCGCGGACATGCCTGGGTCGCCATGGATGCGTTGCAAGTGATTTGCGTTATGGCCTAGAAGATTCACTCCTCCCATGGCGGAGACAAAACATTTATAACCCGAGTCAAAAACCGTATCGATGGCACGTTGCGAGATGTTCTTTTGCAGGCCGTAGGGGAATGCAAAATAATGGATGGGTTGGCCGGTCCAATCTTGAAGCCGTTTTCGCACATCGGTGATTTCTCGACGGAGTTCTGCTTCGCTCAATGGCCGGCCAAAATCGATATGCGTATGAGAATGGGCCCCGATCTCGATCCCCATTTGGGCCATCTCCTGAATCTGAGCGACCGTGTTGGGCTTGAGCGGAACCCCGCGGGCCAGATCGTGCGGGAAGGGCTCACCCGTCTCGATGTAGTGGGTGGTGGCGAAGTAGGTAAACGGAATCTTTCGCTCCATCAACGCCGGTATGGCATGCTCCCAATTATCGCAGTAGCCATCGTCAAACGTAACCGCGACCATCGGTTTGTCACGTTTTCCGAGCCGTTGGGATTCCCAGACATCGTCCAAAGATACGGGCACAGCATGGTTCCCAATCCAGTCCAATTGTCTCTCAAAATTGCGCTTTTCAATGGTCCAGGGGTTCATCGAATGGGTTGCGACGCGATGGTAAAACAGAACCGACGCAGGGAACGCCTGTTGGCTTGTGAAGTACTCGTGCTGTGTGGAGCGAATGCGCAACGTGGCCAAGCGGTACAACGATAGTCCTATTTCGCGATAAAGAGTTGACATTTCGTAGGCGTTGGGATGGAGGATGGATGGGTGTGGTTTTCCAATCTTCTCATTACCTTTGCACCGATTCTCTCGTTCGTCTCGGATGTTAAACCAATTTGATTGCGGAAGCAGAATTGCGAATGCGATTTGTGTCGGTCGTGCTGGTTGTAAGGTCTATAGCGTCCATTCGCTTGCTGACTTTTGGAACATCTCGTTGATTGGCGCATTCCGCATAGATTGCCGAATTCGCTCCCGTTGTGAGTCGATACAACTGCATGGCGTGAGTGCATTCACTAATGCGGGGAGAAGGATTGTGATTTTGGTATCCGTATTGATGGCATTGGCAGCGTTGGCGTGGGCAATTGCTGTCGTTCGCTATCACGACATTCTCACGGGCACAGCCATTTTCTTGGTAGCGACCAGCGTGTTCCCGCCGGAATTCCTTTCGGCAAAAGTCGCGGGCTTGTCGATCACCGTCGATCGCGTTTGGCTGTGCGCGATCGCAGGTCAGTTTGTCTACGATGCGTGGAACAGGCGGGCGCGATTTCGGACGTTGGCCGCGTCGGACATTTGGCTTTTCTTATTTCTCGGTTGGCTTGTCCTTCGCACCGTCGTCACCCCGATAGGCAAAGAAATAGCCGGCCAACCATCGACGGTCATGCACTTGCTAAACGGCTATCTGATTCCTGCGTTTCTCTTTGTCCTGATTCGAAACTCAGATTTGCGGCCGCGGACGCTGTGGCCTGCTGTTGCGGTTTTGCTGCTCTTTGGCGTCTATCTCAGTCTGACCGCAGTTCTTGAAGTCGCCAAGCAATGGTCGCTGGTCTTCCCCCAATTTATCGGAGATCCGAAACTCGGGATCCACTTTGGACGTGCTCGTGGACCAATGCTGCAGTCGGTCCGACTTGGTATGTGCCTCAATCTGTGCATTGCCCTGCTGTGGACTTTTCCGGTATGGATTTACCCGCGTGAACGATGGGCTTGGATCATGGCCTTGACCCTGACGCCGCTCTTTACGCTCGCCATCTTGTTGACCTACACGCGAAGCATCTGGATGGGGGCGTGCGCCATCTTGATCATCTTGCTCTCAACGATGCTTCAAGGAAAAATTCGCACCCTCACCCTGGGCTCGCTGTTTGCAACGGTTCTCGTCGGAGGACTCGTGCTAGGGCCGAGCCTAATGGCATTCAAGCGTGAGTATTCGGAAGCAGAAACGTTGGAAAGCACTCGAATGCGAGGTGCGTTCGCTTATGTTTCGATGCAGATGTTCAAGGATTCGCCGCTCACCGGCTTCGGATTCAATCAGTTCCAAGTATTCAATCGAGCGTACCTGGACGATCGCACGACCAATATCCGTTTGGAGTCCATTCGAGGGTATGTCCACCACAATTCGTACTTGAGCCTCGTCGTCGATCTGGGCTTGATTGGAGCCACCCTCTACTTGATTGCAGCCGTTTGTTTGATTCGCAACTGCTGGGTAATTTGGATGCACCCTACCGCTTCGCCAATCGCCCGCAGTTCCGCCGTACTGAGTTTCTGCGTGATCGCGGTACATGCGTTGCAGATGGCATTTCACGAAGTCTCTTTTTCGTCGATCGAGAATACGATCTTGATGATGGCCTTGGGGATGAGCCAAGTCTTTCGCGATGATCTGGTGATGCATTCGCAAAGGAAATTAGCGATCCTGGGGCAGCCGTAGTTTAGGACCATTGTCCCGAACGAAAATACGGACGGGACAAAGGTCCCATCCTACGAACGAAAACAGCTCGCGTGGAAGCGAGCTGTTTCAAATGCACCAATGATTTTAGCGATGCAAAAAGATTACTGTTGCACTCGCAAACGCTTTTGAATGTCTGTTTCAAGAACGCCGAAGACAGCTTCGTGACGTTGGATGGACATTTGCAGGGCGCCGAGCAATCGCTTGGCGGTGAAGAAATTCATGATGATCCGTTGTTTGACGTGGATCGGATCCTTTGGAATTCCAACTGGCTGTGGATTCAAGCCGAAATCGACGATCAATTCTTCAGGTGAGCCGGTAACGCGGCAAAAATTAGCGTAGCAAGCCAGTGCGTTTTCGTCGTTTACTTGGACTTGAACGTTTTGAGGTTGCTGGCGCTGAGCATCTGCGACTTCTGGTGTTTGTAGATCTGTTGACATAACTAAGTTCTCTCCTGGAAACAAATGTTGAGAAGGCTCAGGCCTCTCTCCGGTTAAAGTTTAATGTACCACGTAACTCTGCGCAGTGCAGGGGTTCTCTAAAATTCAAAGTTAAAGGTTTTTGATACGTAACGGTAAAAGCGAAAGCCTAGGGATTTCCATGCCAAATGTACTTTCGCGTTGCCCCGGTAGCCCGGCCTCAATGGGACCTTCAAATCGATGAATTCCACTCGGACTTGATAGGATGTGCTGATGGGGCGAGTCCTCCCCATCTCGTCTGTCTTGGCGTCCAGAGTCCCCCCCGATTGAATGGATAAGTTTGCCGGCGTTTCGGTCATCTTCGTTTCTGCGAAGCTGACGATTTTTCCTTTGACCGATTCGAGAGGGGCCGCATCAAACATGATTTCTACCTCGTTACCGATTGCCAGCAGATTGCGCTCATGCTGATCGACAACAATGATTGCTTCCATCTTGGGAGAGGGAGCAACAAAACAAATCAGTTCCGCTTCGCTGAGATAAGCCTCCGAGTTGGATTTTTGAAATAGGTCGCCGTACCAACCGGTCAACTGCTCCTGGGCTTTGGCGGCTTTGCTCTCTTCTTTGTCAGGTGGCTGCAATACGAAACCGTCGATGGGGCTTCGAACGACCAGATTGGCTTGCTTTTCAATGAGGGTCGCTAGCACTTTTTGTTTTTTCATCAGCTCCTTCCTTTGTGCTTCCAATTCGCTTCCCATGTTCGGCGCGTTATTGGCATGATATCGCAACTGCTCAATCAGCGCCTCGGTGGCTTCCTTTTCGCTTCGTGCCTCTTGGATTTTGATATCCAAATCTCGGTTTTCCAACCTGCAAATCGGATCGTTTTTCGCGATCATCTGACCGGGTTTGGTATGCCATTCGAGCAATTGTCCGGCGACTAACGTATGCACTTCCTTTGCTTCAAACGGCTGTGCCTCGGTCGCGCAATAGACGTGAAAAGGAAGAGGGAAAAAGCAAATAAATGCCAACACCGCGATCGCGATCCCGAGACTCGAGAGCAAATTGCCACGCTTGATCTTGGCCGCCCGCCCAGGCGTCTTCAAGAATTTGTAAACGCCCGTGACGGCCGGAACGATCATCCCGGCAACCCCAGCCACCGCAAACGCGCGTCCGAGCGACTGCAAACCATAAGGCTTTAGTACTTGATTGAGAAACATAATGATTCCGAATGCCACGACCCAGCGGTAAATGAAGGAGGCAATTGTAAAGATGCCAAACAATGCTTTGTTGCGAGTTGGCAAGAATGGATTGTCTTGAAGCTCCAAACCCAAGCAATTCTTTTGAAACCAACGCTTGAGGATCTCGCTCGATTTTTGTCGAAGGTTTGGGATCTCCAACAAGTCCATCGTGATGTAGTAGCCGTCAAATCGAAGCAATGGATTTCCATTGAATACAACCGTGCTGACGGAGCAAATAAACATGACGCTCAAGCAAAGGAAACGGAACATTCCATCCTCGCTAAACCACCACAGGAACGTGGCGATCGACGCAAGAAAGAGCTCCACATACATACCGGCCGCACCGATGAAAACTCGCTGCCATTTGTTTGGCAACATCCAAGAGTCCGATACGTTGCAGTACAAGCAGGGAGTGAAGACCAGCATCATAAATCCCATCTCATGGCATTCCCCCCCAAATTTTTTGCAACTCAAGCCGTGCCCAAACTCGTGACAAATCTTGACCGCCGCCATCGTCGCCCCAAGCCAGATCCAGTTTTTGGCAGCAAAGAACGATTGAAACGTCGGCAGCTTGCCCTGGAACTCCTGGTAATTGACCAGGACCAGCGTGATCGCCATCAAACCGATCACCGACACCAGCAGCAAACACCACGTGGTGAACAACCAACCAAACCATGGGAGCAATCGGTTCAAGATGCGTTCTGGATCGATGCCTCGAAAGCGGATCGCAAACACATTGACGAATTTCCCAAGCAGCTCCTTTTTTCGTTTTTGGTCCCCACGACGCCTCAACTGCCTGCCTTGTCCTCCCGCATGCGAGATGACCAACCCGCTGCGGTGCAGCATTCCAACGAACTGTTGCAAGTCTTGAAGCGAAATGCGCTGCGGCGCAAACTCGGCTTGAAAGTTCTCACGAATCTGCTGGAGCGAAGTCTCTCCGTTGAGCATGTTGAGGATCGCGAACTCCTCCTCGTGGAACCGGAAATAGTTGAGCCCAACCGGTTCTTTCACCACCCAATAGGCTCGACCATCGTAGCGATGGCGACGCGATTCCAAGTCAGGGCGTCGACGCAGCCGAAGCGGGCGCATCGCGCTGTTGACGAGTGAATCGGCCATGGTTGTCATTGCGTTTTGCCTTATCTGTCTGGAGTGTCTTGGAATGCGGAGCGGTCTGCGGCATGCCGGTGTTCGCTTGCCAAGTCGATGCAACGGTTTTTTCTCTAGCGGTTTCTCGGAGTGATATCGACTATCGCTTGCATCCCTTCGCGGAACAAATACTGGCCGTCGGGAGTCAATCGATTCTCAACATCGATGTGGACAAAATACTCGTTTGGAATTCCTGTCGTTTGCGGAGCAACAAAGCTGACCACACCATCAATGGTTTCGTTCTGGCCCCGGACGATCGAAATCGTGACCTTGGCAGGCGCGTTCAACAGCAGGTGCGGTGAATCGACCACTTTCACTTTCCCGCGGATTCGCAGCTTCTTCATCGAGGTCAATTTTAGAATCACTTCGCCAGCCCGAACCCAATCGTATTGCCGCTTTTCGACGTTGGTCACCATGCCCGTTCGAGGCGCCAGGATGGTCCGCAACTCCAGTTGGACCTTAGCTGCCTCGAGTTTCGCTTGTTTGACGTCGACGTCCGCTAAGTCCGTCTTCTTTTGGATTTGCGACACATCCACTTGGAAACCTGCCTTCTCCAGTTCCAACGTTTTCTTCAAGCCCTCCATCGTGCCTTCCGCACCCTTTTCCTGAAGTTCTTTGGAGATCCGGACTTCGACCTTGGCCACTTTTTCGGCAGCTATCGAAAACTTGATGTTGCTGTCGTCTTTCGCTTTGAGCATCGCCGCAACGAGTTCGCTCTCGGAGACACGAATCTCTTTTTCTACCAAACGTGTGTCGATGACGATGAGCGGCTTCCCCGCCTCGATCATCGATCCCTCGTCGACGGACATCTCTGTGATTTTCCCATCCGCTTGGGCAGCCACGCTGTTTACTTCGAAAAATCGGACCTGTGCATCTTCGACAGTGACTGTTCCATTGTCTCTGCTGGGCACGTATTGGCCTGTCTGTGGAACCGTCTCAAGGGTTCTGGCTTGGGCCAACCGAATCTCAGTGTTCGAACCGGGTAATGCTGGTGCGTTCATCAATAGAGTGTTGGCAGGTGCGGGCAAACTGCCCCCTGCGAACTCCACCTCGGATCGGGGCGCGGGACTGGAGAACTGCTGTTGTTCCATTCTCTGCATGCCAGTCTCGGGCTGCACTGTCGGGTCTAGCTGCATTGTCGGGTCTATTCGTACCGTCTTGTCGACATCGGTATTCTTCGGAGGTTCCTGCATCGTGCCCGCCATCGAATCCGAAGCCGACTGCCGGGTCCCGTTGATTCCAAGCCACGGCATCGATTGATCCACCCAGTCTCGAACGCCCGGAAAAACACCGAAAGCGATAGCGCTACCGCCCAGAAGGATGGCTGCGGGCAATCCCAACATCAGGCTTTTTTGAGACATAGTTTTGTAACCTCGGCGTTAATGTTTTGCAAAAATGAATCTCGAGTGCGATGCTCACGCGAACAGGACTCGCGAGAAGATCCTGCTCTTGGCGGTCTAGAACCAAACGTTTGCTCTGACCCATTCGACGACTTCGTGAAACCAAACAAAGGCGAAGCTCGCCTTGCCGCATTTCACATGCGCCTTGACCTCTGCATCGGTATTTTTGGTGATTTGTTTCATCGCCTCGTCATCTGGAATGCATCTGAGACGAACTACCGCTCCATCCTCTGGATCGAGTTCAGCGCGTTGGCTGATCCCCGTCCTATACAATTTTCCTTTATGCGTGGTTCCTGTCTCGGACTTCAACATAAAAGTGACCTCAAGAAATCCTTTTCCATTCTTTTCCGCTTCCTGCATCGCTGTGTCCAAAAACACCATTCGCTTTTCTGGCATCCTGACTTGAACCTCCCAGGGACCATTCAAGTCGGAAATGGTCATGAGCAACTGGCCCGTTACCACGGGGCGAGCGCTCAGCACCTTTTCCACGTCCCAGGTGATTACCGTACCATCGATGGGGCAAGTTCTCAAAAGTTTTTTCTGCTTCTCTTCGAGCAACATGAGTTGGGCGGTTTTTGCCTCAATGGTCTTTTTGCTCTCGTCGATCTCCTGCTGGTTTCGAATCCGGTCGGAGTCCTGCGCGAACTTCTGCAATGAATTGTATCTTGCAGCAGAATTCCTCTGCGTCGCAATGTTGAGATCCCCCTCCACGGTCCGGATTTGCAGCTCCAAGTCTGGATTTTTCAATTGCACCAGAGGCGAGTTGGCTTGGACTTTGTCGCTATGCTTTACGAAAACTCGATCCACTTCACCATCGACGTGTGCAAAGACTTGACGTTCTTCACTCGGCTTGAACTTGCCATTGCCCTCCAGATCGAAGTCCACGGGCACGACAAACATGGCGATCGTCGCAATCCCTAGTATGCTGAGAATCACGGCTGTCTTGGGCAAAGCCGAACCGCGAAACATCCACGTTAGCTTGTCGAGGAAGCGCCACACCGGCATAAACAGAATCTGGCTATGCGAAAGGGAGTTGGACAATGCCCGGCAAGCATGCTCGTAAACTAAGTCAACCCGTCCCTCCAATGCGCTTCGCGAAAGCTGCGTTTCTATCTGCTCGACAATCAACGCACCAATGATGTCGCGGCGAGTCCGG